>SLOU01000160.1 GCA_007132385.1 Balneolaceae bacterium
ACGCCTGAAACAACTGAAGATTTCGATTCCTCTCGGGGTAAACATCGCTAAGACACACGATCCGGCCATTAGCGGAGAGGGAGCATTGGACGATTATCATGAGAGTTTTATAGCTGCAAGTGAAGTAGCCGATTATATCACCCTGAATATCTCCTGCCCAAATACCCGTGAAGGAAAAACATTTGAAGAGCCTGAACTATATTCAAAGCTTTTAAAAAAATTACAGCTCAGTTCCAATGGAACACTCCCCCCGGTTTTTGTAAAGTTTTCTGTCGATCTGGACCACAGCCAGCTATTAGAACTGATTGATATTTCCAAACAATATTCAGTTAACGGCTTTATTGCCGTCAATACATCCGGTAAAAGAGAAGGGCTGATTACCAGCAGTAAAGAGATCCAAAAAATCGGTGCAGGTGGACTCAGCGGCAAGGCAATTCGTGAAAAAAGCAACAAACTGATACAGGCAATTTTTGAGAAAACGCGGGGCGTAAAACCGTTGATTGGAGTAGGTGGTATTTTCGGCCCGGAGGATGCGATCGAGAAACTGCAGGCCGGTGCAGATCTGCTTCAGGTTTATACAGGGTTGGTTTACGAAGGGCCCGCCCTCGTCAAACGAATCAATAAAGGAATTGTAAACTATCTGAACAAGCATAATCTGAAGCATATCTACCAGATTCGATCCTAGAACCCAACGATGAATCCAGAATTTTCCTGGCCGCTCCTCCCGGACAAAGAGAAGAGAGCTTCTTGGCCCTGATCCCTTCGGTCATGCCTGATAATCTCAGGTTACCCCCCTCTAAAAACGGAGCGATTCTAAAACAATGAATTCCGGATGATTTGGAATCTGATTATCTCTCATCCAATGAAATGGATGGATCAGCAGGCTGCCGGAATTTGTCGATCTCCTGTAATAAAATCCCAGCGCTATTCGCTGTATCTGTATCCCCGTAATTTTCCGCAATATCCTGCAACAAGGCACGAGCTTTGTCCCAGAAAGGGCCTTTATAGGGGTAAATATCGGCTATCATTTCAGAAGTAAGAATACCGGAGTCAATACCGATCACACTCATGACTTCATAATCGACTTCCACAGAGTCGGTTTCACTTTCGATTAACATTTGTAACTTCGGATGATCTTCTGCTGTTTGAAGGACGAGCTGCCATTGCCGCTGTTTCTCATCGTACAGGGTATCATTCCTTGCCACCCTGATATATTCCCTTGCAGCATCATACAACAGTCTGGCAGCTTCCTGGTTCTCATCAGTTGCTGCGGCCATCGCCTTTAATCGCCGTACCCTCTCTTGCGCTTCAAATGCAGCCCTTCCCTCATCGTCCATCAATATTAAATCCTGATCCACCGACAATAACTGATCTTCTGTAACCGGCAGTTGAATCCCGGATCTTGTTGAGGCAAGCCTTGCATGTGATGATTCCGGGTAATTTTCAATCAAAAGCTCTGCCCACCGCATCGCTTCTGTATCCATTCCCTCTTCAAAGAAGATATCCAAAAGTGCGTACATTGAAGCTGGCTTGGGCGCACTCTCGGGAGCTTCAAGGGCAACTTTCTCAAAATAGATTTTTGCACTGTCGGGCAAATTCAGAGTCATCAGAAATACATTACCCAACTGATGAAATAGCCTGTATCGACGCTCCTCCATCTCAGCCTGTTGTGATGTACCAAAAGGAATTTCACTTATATCCAACTGCATTTGTTCAACCAGAATCGTTTCTCCATCCGGTTCCATCGCATCCGGCTCCACAATAACTCTCTGATTCTCAAAGTCACCTCTGCTGCCGGTAACAGCTTGCTGCCGGCGCCAATTATCAGCCAGGGGCCGGTCCCCCCAAACCGAACGGAACTGCAGGCTCCATTGATTCAAGAGAACCCGATTATTTACATTTAAAAACCCGTGTCTCTCAATATCAGTTTCAGTAGTTGTAATAATCTCCTCTCCAGGGTCTGCAACAATTTGAGTACCGGTCATCCGGTCTCTTTCCTGTTGTTCCTGTTGAATTTGAAATCTTTGTCTCGCTTCGATTTCCGCTATCTTTTCTTCAAACTCTTCTGGATCCAGCCGTGCAAGCATCAACAGACTATCGATGTGTGAAAGTTCTGTTTTCACCTCTGCAAATTCACCAAAAGTCCGGGCCATCTCATTGGCATCCCACCATTCAGGCAGATATTCCCTTGATATTTGAACCACAGAAGCTGAATCGTAATAAGCGGCCGCAGTCCGGTAGTCAGATTTCTCATTTCTATAAAGATCCGCCAGTTGATAATATGAACGAGCTATAAGAGACTGACCCGGGGTTTCAGTACTGGAATGAATAACACTGTTTAACAGCTCTTCCGCCTGACCGATGTTCCCTTTCATTCGCTCGGTTTGAGCCAGTTCGTACAAAACTTCCAATCTGTAATCATAAAATTTGTTATTCCTCGACATAGACCTTAATTCCCTGGCTGCATCTTCGAGATCTCCCGTCTTCCTGCTGATATCGATCGATCTCAGCCTGGCATTATATTCCAGATCGAAAGAAGGACGCATTCTCTGTACTTCAGCAAAAGCATAACCGGCCTGTGGCATATTATCCTGACGTTCCATGAGCTGTCCGTAGTGAAAAAAAGCACGGCTTCTCAATGGATCCCCCTGAAGGTTTTCAAGGGCCAATAACAATTGATTTCCGGCGGGTATCATTTCTCCCTGATAGGCAAAAAGCTGGGCAAGAACAGCACGGGCTTCAGCAAGATCTCGTGGCGCCCATTCCGTTGCATTTGCGATCCTCGATTCCATAAACCTGATTCCTTCCCCGTAGGATTCAAGCTCAAGATACGTTCGGCCTTCCCAGATCGTCGCCCGTGATCTCATGGATGAGGAACTGGTTTGTGCATAGAGTTCCTGAAACTTTTCAAGCGCAGAAAAAAATTCCTGCCTGTAAAAAAAAGAGGCTCCAATCAACAACAATGCATCATCCACATATTTGGATTGACTGTGCCGACGTAGAATATCTGAACTTTTTTCAATCGATTGCTCAAAATAGTTAAATCCGGCTGTCGTCGGCGGTGGATGAATGCGTATCAATTCATTTGGATTGATTTCTGCTCTTTGATTTCTGTTGGCCTCCAACCCACGGTCAAAATACTGATTGGCATTATAGAAGGTATTATAATAGGCATTAAAATTGTACCATTGCTGCTTGAGGGTCGATCCACAACCGCTGATTACAAACAGGCTAAGGGCCAATATAATAAGGATGTGCTTTTTCACACGTAAGTGGTATGAATGTTTTATATCAAACACAGATATCTGACAATGTACAACGTCTCACAATTTCCTGTGTGCAGGAAACACAGCAGGGAGTCTTTTTACTAAACTACACCGAATGTACAGGAGTTTAGGTCATGGACTTAAATCCTATCCCAATATAAAAGATAATAACGATGAATCAGCAAAAAGCTTATCTGCTTACTCAATTGTACTGATCTTTATCATATTGGTCCGTCCCCGTTTGGCAACTGGCATACCTGTGGCAATAATAACCCGATCTTCAACATTTACGAGCCCGTTTTCTTTAAGGTAATCCTCCATGCGTTTGACGCTTTGATCAGTGTCAAAAATTTGTTTTAACTTAACAGAATGCACACCCCAAACCAGGTTCAACTGACGTCTCACTTTTTGATTCTCTGTAAACGCAACAATCGGTACTCTGGGTCGGAATTTCGCAATTCTGCGAGCTGTATTACCTGAATGTGTAATCGTACTGATCGCTTTAGCTTCCACATTTTCAGCAATCGTTACACAAGAGTAGGCTAATGATTCAATCACCTGTTTTTCTTTCCAATCGGGTTTTCGGTAATCGAGGCTGTAATATATCTCAAGAGAATTTTCTTCTATCGTCCGGCAAATTTTATCCATAGTTTTTACCGCTTCAATCGGATATTTACCAGCAGCTGTTTCACCGGAAAGCATCACGGCATCGGTTCCGTCAAGCACAGCATTGGCCACATCAGAACTTTCGGCTCGTGTCGGCCTGGGATTTACGATCATTGAATCGAGCATCTGAGTTGCCGTAATTACGGGTTTTCCGGCAACCCTGGACCTTTGAATAATGGTTTTCTGAATTTCCGGAACCCGTTCAGATGCAATCTCGATTCCCAGGTCGCCTCGTGCAACCATAATACCGTCAGCTTCCTCGATAATCTCGTCGATTACCTCTACGGCTTCCGGTTTTTCAATTTTCGCGATAATTCCGGCGTTGCTTCCTGCAGCCCGCACCCTTGAAATAACTTCCTGAACATCCCGTCCTGACCGTACAAACGACATCGCCACATAGTCTACATCTTGCTTCAATCCGAATTCAAGGTCCTCCAGATCTTTTTCAGTAAGAGAAGACATCGATATTTTCACTCCCGGAAGGTTGACTCCCTTCCTCGACTTTATGACTCCACCAACCAACACCCTGGCCAAAATTTCCTTGCGGTTTACTTCCAATACCTCCAGCTCAAGAAGTCCATCATCAATCAAAATCCGGTTCCCTGCTTCAGCATCCTCCGGAAGGCGGTCGTAGTCGATCGGAATGACTTCACCCGTGCCTAATATATCTTCCGGAGTTATTCGCACAGTACTCCCTTCCCTCAGTACCTGGCTCTCTTCTTTCATTTTACCAACCCTGATTTTAGGGCCTTGCAGATCCATCAAAACAGATATTGCATATTGATATTTCCTTGCAACTTTCCGGATATTTTCAATAGTCTGAGCATGATATTCGTGTGAACCATGTGAAAAATTGATACGGGCTACATTCATACCTGCGCAAAACAGCTTTTCAATCATCTTATAAGAATTGGAGCTGGGGCCGAGTGTACAGACAATTTTGGTTCTACGAAAGCCGGAAATCATATAAACAGTTTTGAATGTTACTGATTTGAATTCTGTGGGGCTGGAAGTTAAATGAATAAATTAAATATTTGAACTAAAACAATGTTTTCGAATTAAATCAGTTATTGAATTAAGAATTAATTTAACCAATCAGTTGTAGAATTGCGGCGGTTTTTAGAGATTGCATACTATCGATAATCATTCACCACTTTAAAATTGCTCTACAATGGGCAACACATTTAGCAATTATTCAAGTTTTGTACTCCTACTTCTCTCAGCCGGATTACTGTTTTCTTGCACAAGAGCCACAAATCCTGATATAGAACGAGGTTCAAGTTATTATTTCCAGGATGGATATCCGGAGGTTCGGTTTTCTGCACTTGGTACACTGGATGAAGAGGACAATGGCGTGATACAGGCCGTTGCCGACATCGTTCATGCCAGTCTTATCTACCGGGAACGTGATGGTATAAACCGGGCCGAGATTGAAATAGAAATCCGGATTGTTGGCAAGGAAGGAACCGATTACTCTGATACATATGCAACGTCTATTGAAGTTGAAAATCAACAGGAAGGATATGTTACCAGCCAGGATATAGTCAAATTTGAAAGAGATTTGGAGGTTCCGCCCGGATATTATCAAGTCTATTTTTCAGTGATCGACAAGGCTTCCGGTAATCAAACTACCCGATCTGCAGAAACGTACATCCCGGATCCGGACCAAGAGATTATAAACCTGACAGCCGTGCAGTTGCTCGGTAAAATCATGGATAACAACGGCAGCGGATATACGCCGATTACCACCTATGATGTCTCGACAGCCAAAGACAGTATCCGGTTTGTCGTGCAGGTCACCAACAACCGTTCGGAAGATCCACTGACTGTAAATTCCAGGCTTGTACGGTTTGCATCCGATACGACACCTGCCAGGCCCATGAGCTTTAATAATTACAGCCCTTCAAGCATGCCATACAAAGGCATCGATTTCAGCAGCAGGGAAATCATGGAAGAAACCCAGCGTGTGCTTGAACAGCCGGGCAGTGTACTGATTGAGTACCGTTATGCACTGCCTGACAGGGGAAACTACCGGTTCGAAGTGGTAGCTGAGGGCGCTGACCTGGACAACAACGAGCTCTTCAGGGCAAGAGATTTCAGTATAAAAAGTGAAAACTATCCGGCACTCAAAACCCCGAGGGAATTGGCTGAACCTTTGGTATACTTAATGGGACGCCGCGACCATGAGGAAATGATGAAGATCGAAGATCCTGATTCCTTGAAGGAAGCCGTCGATCGTTTTTGGCTATCCAATGTAGGAAGTGTCAGCCGTGCCAGATCGGTTATATCACTTTACTACGAACGGGTGGAACAGGCCAACAAGCAGTTTTCAAACTTCAAAGAAGGTTGGAAAACCGATGCCGGTATGATTTATATCCTATTTGGACCACCTTGGTATGTAGAACGCCGGTTGAATCGCATGCAGTGGTCTTACTCGTATGACCGGACAGATCCACGTTATAATTTCTATTTTGAAAAACCCAGAATGCGAAACGAATATTTCCCTTTCGATAACTATTTGCTGCAGCGTAGCCAAAATTATTTTAATATGCAGTACCAGCAGGTACAACTTTGGAAAAGTGGGCATATTTTGACCACGAATATTTAAAGAAGAGATACTCTTTCTGCTAATCGGCATCCCTTTTGGTTAGCTTCTGTCCCCTTTAATATTTGTACCTCATTCAGATAATTTTTCCGAAAAAATGCTATCATTATAGCTGCTAGTTTTCAAGCAAAGGATGAATATCGCAGATGATGCGATTATTCATATATTCATATACCACCGACATCAAAAGTTGCAATTTCAAAATTGTCAATGATACTCTGTTCTATCTGGTTTCTGTTTGCAGAACTGTTTGGGTTCAGAAACTGATTTGTATTCACCGGATCCACAAACCAATTTTGCCAATTGCCCCGTAATTGCACATTGAGTGTCCCTAAAGTTTCCGGCATTTCTACTACTTCCATGAACCCGTATTTGACTCTTCGGTTAACCTGGGATCTGAATCTGAAATCTTCAGGTTCGCAGCCTTCCATTATGATAATACCCGTAACCGCAAATGAATACGATGCCGTCACATTCCCTGCTGAATCACGGGTAACCAGATTTTCATCGGTTATGGATGTATCCATATCCGGTTGAAGAACAGTAAATTCAACCGCCTCGTACCTGCCTCCTGTAAGCCCTCCCGCGCCTATGCTCGACTCTTCTGATAACCCTAATGTAGAAAAGGAAACCAACCTTGGGTCGGGTTCAAAAATATCATTATCAAGCCCTTGTTTGACCACCTCTATACTGTCGACAAGCATTGTAAAATTCAATATCCGAAGGGAATCACCCGTATCACTCACGAGCCATTGATCCCCGTCCGGTATCGTCAAGGTGAGAGAAAAAATGGTAGGCTGTTCTTCAAAATCGTTGTCAAGGCACCCGACAGCAAGTATCGAAATTGCAATAATTATACTAAGAATACATAATTCTTTTTTCATACCTGAAGATACTTAAATGGAAACTAAAAGCCGCTCCGGGCAACCGAAGCGGCTTTAAAACTTTTACAGGTATTCGTACTGATTAGTACCCGCCGTGCTGGTCGATTTCAGGATTGGCATCAACTTCTCCCTGAGGTAACGGAAAAAGAATGGCATCGCCACCGGCAGGAGTTATGCGTACATTCAAACCTTTTCGCTGCAGGGTATGAAACCGGTCTCCTTCAAAGGCGAGCTCAACCTGCCTCTCGAGTAGAATCGCATCAATCAACTCTTCCTTGACATCGAAATCCGTTTCATCAAACTCGATAAACTCATCAAAGGGAGCTCCCGTGGCGGGATCGGTAACATTGAGCGAACGGGTACGAACCTCATTTAAAAGATCGTATGTTTCCTGGGGTACTGAGGCAAGATCCTCCGCTTCCTCGGCCAATGCTTCCGCCCGTGAAAGCAGGATATCCGCATATCGCATATTCATCACGTTATCGGCGTTATTAACCCCGTCCCTGAACTTCATCGTAGCACCGGTACCCGGTTCCAGGGAAGTAAGAAGTTCGCCACGCAGGTCAACCACCTCATATCCTGCCGCATCAATGGCAGCCTGCTGGTCTTCGGTAATAATTGACGTAAAGGCATTTACAAAACCTTCACTGATTTCAATGTCACCCCGCCCGCCCATGGCTGTGGTCGCATAAAAGGCGTTTTGACCGGCATTGACCCCGGGATTATCCTGAGCCGTATGAATGACTTCAAATATTGACTCTTCGGAAAACTCGTTCAAAAACGGGTCTTCCGGATGATCGGTCAATTCATAATGGCCCGTATCCATGATCTGCTCCGCGTATTCAGCTGCAGCTGCGTAGTTGCCTTTGGTCATCTCGAGCCTCATGAGATATCCAAGTGCTGTCGAACGGGTTGCACGGCGGTCAGCACGTACCCCGACATCCGGCAACAGATTGACAGCGGCCATCAAGTCCGTCTCAGCCTGGTCATAGCTGACTGCAAGGCTGGCCCGTGGCAGGTTTTCAAATTCATCGATTTCGGTTGCGGAATTGGTCCGAATCGGAACGCCATCATGAGAACCATCACCCGTTGTCCACCAGGGTGAAGAAAATACCCGGGCCATTTCGAAGTAGAGCATGCCGCGAATGAAATGGGCATCACCAAGCAGTAAATCAACATCGGCCTGGGTGACAGCTGGATCTTCCAGGATATTTGCTGCCTCTTCAATCACCAGGTTGGCCATATTGATCGTCCTGTAGGAGATCACCCACCAGTTGGTGGTCGGATTCTCGGGTACCATATTGTGTTGGTGTACCCGGGCATAATTAGTAAAGCTGCCCGACCATACTACATTATCGGCCAGTATTTCCGGGACGATATTATAGTTTCCACCGGCAATATCGGGATCCTGAATCCCGTCGTACAGGCCGGTTACAAGGCCTTCCATGCCCTGAGTATCAACCAGGGTTTCATCAATTAAAAGTGATTGCCTGGGTTCTGTTTCCAGTATATCGCAACCAATCAAACCGCCCAATAAAGCGGCAACCAATACTATTTTTAGTTTTTTCATATCAAAATAAATTTCTTTTTCCGATTAATCAGAATCGATCAAAATGTCAGGTTTAATCCGAAAGTGATGGTTCTGGATTGAGGCATCAGAAAAAAGACATCGGATGCCTGGATATTTCCACCGGAAGCAGCTTCCGGATCCATTCCATTAAAATCTGTCCAGGTCGCCAGGTTTTCACCCTGTACATAGAACCTTGCCCGTATATCGGTTCCCAGTAAACTTG
>SLOU01000251.1 GCA_007132385.1 Balneolaceae bacterium
AAAAAGCAGTTACCACCTTTCCGGATACTATGTTCTCCATTGATACCACCAAATACGAAGTGGCCCGTCAGTCGCTCAATTGCGGTGTGCAGATGGTAAACGATGTAAGCGGCCTTCGAAACGATCCCCGGCTGGCTGATCTCTGTGCACAACATGCCGCTGCTCTGGTGATTATGCACAGCCGGGAAACTCCGAAGACGATGCAGGTTCGGCCGAAGTACCGCCATGTTACTCGCAATGTTACCAGGTTTCTGATAGAGAAAGCTGAAATTGCAAAAAAGTCAGGGGTATCACAAATTGTGATTGATCCGGGCATCGGGTTTGGAAAAACAGCCAAACACAATCTGGAAATTATCGCACAATTGAATACCTTAACTTGTACCGGGTACCCGGTGCTGATTGGCGCTTCTCGAAAATCCGTGATCGGATTGATACTTGATGATGAAAAAGGTCCGAGATCTGTTGAAAACAGACTTGCCGGAACGCTCGCGCTTCATTATCATGCATTAATGCTCGGCGCGGCAGTACTGCGAGTCCACGATGTTCGTGAGGCGCGTGATTCTCTTGATATATTCAAAGCGATCACAGTGGTGTCGCCTTAGTGTGTTATTCCCGGCTTTACTCCATTGTGTATTCAAACCATAATCAAGTTTATCGCGTTGGAAATCTTACCACTCGGGTTTCTGGAATTCGGTCTGAAAGATCTGGTCGAGACGCTTATTATAGCGATGGTTATCGTTCTGCTCTATCGATGGATCCGGGGTTCATTCGCTGTTCCGGTTGTAATAGGGTTGGTCATCGTCTTTGGTGTGAATGCTGCCGTCAGCATGTTTGGTCTCACCACCATTAATTTTGTACTCCGAAGATTACTGGATGTAGGTATCATTGCTGTGATCATCCTATTTCAGCCTGAAATTCGGAAACTGCTCTACAACATCGGTCATAAAACCAGTCTCTACAAATTTTTCGATCGCGGCGGATCTTTTTCGGTAATCGATGAAGTAGTTGATGCCGTCAAAGCACTGTCACGTACAAAAACGGGTGCCCTTATCGTCTTCTCAAAAGGGTCGACCCTCAACGATCTTGTGGATTTGGGAGTTTCTCTGGATTCGACCGTCAGCAGTGAATTGCTGGTGACAATTTTCAACAAGAATACCCCGCTTCACGACGGAGCCGTTATAATTCGTGACAACAGAATTGTCGCTGCAAGTGCATATTTGCCGATCAGTCAGAATCCCAATATCTCATCAGTCTTTGGAACACGACATCGTGCCGCTCTCGGAATCAGCGAGGTGAACGATGTCCTTGTGTTGGTGGTGTCGGAGGAAACCGGCCGTATCTCTATTGCACACAACGGATTATTGACCAGCGGTATGACCATTCAGAAACTGCGGTATGAAATGCAGAAACATTTGGGAGAAGAGAGCGGAAAAGAAACGGATTTGGTCAGTTTCCGACAGTCGGAGTTGGAAAGTAACTGAATCAGTACCATGATACCTGACCGGTAAATGGATTATTCATTAACCGAGCCAGAGCACTTCCATGATTTCAACAAAGAAACGTGACGAATGGTGCAAAAAAGCGGAACAGATTGAATTTTCATACTCAATCCTAAACGATTTGAACCGAACGGGTTGGATGGATTCGGCTTTTCCAGCACTCAAGATAATTGAAAAAAAACACTGATACGGGAACGATTTGTATCCGTCAGATGATTAGTTGTATGATGTATTATTATTATTTAATCCGGGTACCGATATAAAGTACCTGTTAATATACCGCTCAGCACCGGGTATCCTTCAGTCTGCCTGCCGGTATTGAATCCTTCTGGACATCTATAATCATAACAAGTTTTTATCATGGATATAATAAATGCCATTGCTGTTATACGTGCAAATGCCAAAAACGAAGCTTCTGTTGAGGAGCTGAAAGACCTGTTTGAAAATATTATTGAAGAAAGAGACCGTGCGAGAGAAGAGCTGACTTTGTTGGAAGCTGCAATTCGAAACGATTATGACTCTATTATTATCACTGAACTGGAAATGGAGGACCCGGGGCCCCGCATCATCTATGTAAATGATGGATTTGAAAAGATGACCGGTTACTCCCGGGAAGAAGTGATCGGAAAAACACCGAGAATTCTGCAGGGTCCAAAAACGGACCGGGCGACATTGGACCGGTTGAAAGTGTCGCTGGAGAAAGGGAAAGCTTTTTTCGGCCAGACGATCAATTATCGCAAAGACGGCTCCGAGTTTATAAATCAGTGGGATATCCATCCACTGGTAGATGAGAATGGTAAAATCACACATTGGGTTTCTTATCAGCACGATATTACCGAACGCAAACGGGTGGAACAGTCGCTCATCGACAGTAAAGTGGAGATGGATGATTTTTATGAGAGCTCAAAACGGACCATCATGGATGTTGCTTCTGACGGCTCCATTCGGTATGCCAACAAATCATTGCAGGAACTACTTGGATATGAGAAAGAGGAGCTCCAGAAAATGAAGATTTGGGAGATCATGCCTGAAAAACATGGGGATCTTCTAAAATATCGCTTTAATGACCTCTGGAATGAGGACTTTTCGACTCAGCCCGATTACCGGTTTATCTTTCAGCACAGGAGTGGACTTCCCGTGCAGGTCGAGGCTAACATCAGGCCGCTTGAGTTGAAAAATGAGAAAATGATGCGGACCGAGATCAGCAATGTGTCGCTTCGAAAAAAAGTGCTCAAAACGTTGCATCAACGGAATCAGGACTTCAATCGGATTTTCAATACGAAAAGTGATTTTAAGTATGGATTAAGTCTGGATGACAACGACCAGCCTGAATTTCGCTGGGTATCGGAGGATATTCAACAGATAACCGGGTATTCGCAGTCGGAATGTGACGGATATGATGGCTGGAAGAAACTGGTTCATCCCAATGACCAGGGGAAGGTGGTTTCCCATTTGAAAAAAGCAAAAACCGGACGCTCCATTTGTGCCGAATACCGCCTGGTTGATAAACAAGGACGTGAATTACCGATTATTGATTACGCCAAACCGGTTAATATCAAGACGTTCGACATCAAGGGTGCCGTGGTACTGATCAAGAAAAAAGAGAGCGAACCTTTTTTAAATAACGGGTAAAAGCTGGCAGATCTGAAAGTTCGCAATACAGTGATAAACTTGTTTATCCCGATAGTTCAGTGAAAACTTACAATGTCCTGAAAAATAATGAAAGTTCAAACAGGTTCATATTTCCGGCTGTCCCAGATAATTTCAGCGGTGTGCCGTCCTGTCCTTCCTGTGCCATCAGTGATTTGATGCCGGCACGAAAATCCATGGGAACAGAGGATATCCCGTTTGCCAAGTTTGCGGACAGAGGGAAATAGCGACAGTTCACCGATCTGCATTGAGACCTCATAATTTTGAGATTCGTAACCGAAGCTTCCGGCCATTCCACAACATCCGGTTTGTAACTCGACCGGATGATAGTTGGCCCGTTCCAGCGCAGTGAGTACTGGTGCAGTTCCAACGAGCGCTTTGGCGTGGCAATGACCGTGAACATAGACCATCCGACCACCACCGCTGAATTTTTCGGAAAAGAGCTCCTGCCCCACTTCTTTGGCCAGAAACTCTTCGAACATAAAAGATGCATTTCCGACCATCCGGGCGTCGTCAAGCAGATCATCATTGCACAAGTCAATATACTCATCCCGGAAAGTGAGAATTTCGCTGGGCTCCAGCCCGACCAGTTGATATCCGGCATCGACATACGGTTTCATTTCACGGATGTTTTGCTCGGCAATTTGCTTCGCCGAATCGAGCAGCCCTCGTGAAAGTTGCGTCCTGCCACTCTCGACCGGTCCTGCAATCACTACATGAAAGTCTAGTGTTTTCAGTACATTCATCGCTGCGCGGGCGATGGCGGGATCGTGATAGTCCGTAAACCAGTCGACGACAAGGAGAACTTTGTGATTGTATTGCCGGATGCCGGAAGGGCTATCTGAGCGGCTGTCATAACGAGTACCGGAGTGGCTGGCAGAAGGAGAACCAGTGCGACTGGCAGAAGAAGTTTCTGAGTGGTTTGCAGAAGGAGCTTCAAAACGGGATGTCCGGCTATTTTGCGCTTTTTGTTCCGAGCGGTACCTGGAGGTGAAAGTTCGTCCGGCAAAATCAGGTAGTTTGCGATCGGGATGGATGTCAAACAATTGCTCCAATACACCTTTAACTGGCGGGATGGAGTTAAGAAAGTTGACAAACGGTGCAAAAGCTGAGGCAATCGGATAGATCATTGTGACATTGCCGAAAAAACGGGATGCCAGGCTGATGCCGTTTTCACGATGCCATCCATGGGTGAACTCGGCTTTCATTTTGGCCATGTCGACATTTGCGGGACACTCCGTTTTGCAGGCTTTGCAGCTGAGGCAAAGGGCAAGGGCATTCTTGATTTCAATTGATGAGAATCCGTATTGCTGCTGCTCAGAGAAAATCTGACGAAATACATTCGCCCGTCCCCGGGTTGTGTCCCGTTCCTCGAGCGTTGCCATGTAAGAGGGGCACATCGTTCCCCCGCTCTCGGCCTTTTTTCGGCACACTCCCGCACCGTTGCAAAGCTCGAGCGCTTCTCCGAATCCCTTTTCAGCCCGCCATTTGAAAACGGTCTCCACTTCTATGTTTTTATATGAGGGAGAATAGCGCAAGTTCTTGTCCATCGGCTCGGGATCAATGATCTTGCCCCGGTTAAAAAGAAACTCGGAATCCCAGGTCTCTTTGACGGTCCGCAACAACGCCAGTACATCCGGACCCATCATCCGTTCGATCAGATGTGACCGAAGCCGGCCATCGCCGTGTTCACCCGAAAGGGATCCGCGATACTTCTTCACCAGGTCGGCCACTTCCACAGCTATGATTTTTAACTTCTCCATACCTTCCCTGGTTTTGATATTCAGGATCGGGCGCAAATGGAGTTCACCGACCGATGCGTGTGCATAATAGACGCATTCGGTATTGTATTTTTTGAGAATATTCTGGAATTCTGCAATGTAATCGGGCAGATCCACTACACGTACCGCAGTGTCATCCACAAATTCCGGAGATTTGGAGTCGGAGAGATACGCCATCAACAAACCGAGTCCCGCTTTACGCAGGTCCCAGACCCGGGTCATTTCGTCGGGATGCTCCATAATCGAATGAGTGTAACCGAGATTTTTATCCCCGAACTGGTTCTTAAGGCGGTTGGCCCGCTGCCGCAACTCTTCAATATCATCCCCCTGAAACTCGATGAACAGTAATGCGTCCGGATCTCCCTCCAGTATGAAACGGTTGCGATTTTGCTCGACATTCCCTTTGGTCGCATCCAATAGAAATCGATCGATCAGTTCTACGGCAGCCGGTTCAAAAGCGACTGCATCTACAGTACTGCGAAGCGCTTCATGTAGCGATTCAAATTGTGAAATGAGCAGAAGTTTCTCTTTCTCAATCGGCTCAAGCCGAACGGTTGCTTCGGTGATAAGGGCTAGCGTACCTTCGCTGCCACATAGTAGTTCACACAAATTGAACGGCCGTCCGTTCGGTGTTATCGGATGCATTTCGCACAATTTGTCCAGTGCATATCCGGTATTTCGGCGTTTGACATCGGGATGCGGAAATTGCTCGTGTATGAGTTCCTTGTTATCCTGAAGCAGTTGGATAATTTTCCGGTAAATCTCTCCTTCCAGAGTGTTAAGCTTCATTTTCTCGCCCAACTCCGATTCAGAGAGCGGACGGAACGTGGCTTCCGAACCGTCGCTCAGCACAACTTTGAGGGCTATGACATGTTCCCTTGTGGTGCCATATTTTATGGAATACGATCCGCAGGAGTTGTTGCCAATCATTCCACCGAGCATGCAGCGGTTGGTTGTGGAGGTGTCCGGGCCGAAAAGGAGATTATATTTGCCGGCTTCCCGGTTAAGTTGATCGCGAATCACGCCCGGCTGGACCCTGGCTGTACGGCCGTCCGGATCGATCTCCAGAATTCGGTTCATATAGCGAGAGATGTCGGCTACGACACCGTTCCCGGTTGTTTGTCCGGCGAGGCTTGTCCCGGCCGCACGCATAGTAATCGGAAGGTGTTGGTCTTTGGCGTAAGAGATCAGCTTTCCGAAATCATCGCCACTTCGGGGAAACATAACAGCAGAGGGAATCTCCTCATACATGGAGGCGTCGCTGGCGTACAGGCGACGGGTAAGTTCATCTGTGTGAAAAACCGGAGAAGTTGGTATCGTTGCCATGATATTTTGTTAATTCCGGTGGACGCAGTCCTGTAATGGTTATAAATACTATTAATGTCTCATAGGATAAGAGGGATGAATACATCCGATTAAAACCGAATGTCCGGAGTTGGGTATAAGAGGCAAGAATTCGGGAAGAGAGTATTAAACATTGGGCAATTTATAAAGTTTATAAAAAAACGAACCGGACGCCCGCTATGATTTTATGATGGTTCATATCCTGGAAGTTTTATCAGGATTGGAAAAAATCATAATGCAAGCCTGGTTTCGGTTATACTATCTGATGTGGATCTTAATGGGAAAAGTACGAAACCTCACCTCAATTTGAAATTATGCAATACTACAATACAATTGATTTCCAAGATGGTCTTAACCGGTAGTCTTAACCGGTTTCCAGAACCATGTGATCTTGACTTTGATACGTCATTGATCTAAGATGCCCATCCCGGGTCAACATACGATGAAACTTTGAGATGCCAGCTCGGATGCGTAGCACATAAAGGGATATGTTATGACGGTAAATAGACGGATCAAATTACCTTGCATTCAGGCTGTTTCTTTATGTATGAATCTGAATGTATGAATCTAAAAAACCGAAAATATACATTCAGGATCTGTTTTGAGACTATGAATAATTTGATCACTCATTTAACAATAAAAGTCCACTCCGTTTTATTTCGGATTCCTTATAATTTTTAATCGAATTCTTGTGTTTGTTGCTCGCAATTGAAGCTGCCGCTTATTCTCCGGGAGTAGAAACATGTGGACCAGGTATCATTCCAAAAAAAGTTACTGGTGGAACGGATCTGGATGAAAGGGCTATTTCAGATAACCGTCATCTACGCTTTTTTACTGGTAGTATCAAACACGAGTCGAACACCTTGATTCCAATTCAGACACAAAAAGAATACTTTGCTGTACCTCGGGGGAAAGATGCTTTGCAAAATGAAAATGGGCAGATTTTTCCACTTGATCCTGATATGAGATGGAGTGCACCATAATTATTTTTTCAGGGACGACTGTTTAGTAGCGGGAAAAGGTTCCCACTCAAGCACATAGATCATTTGTGGATCCAGATCAACGGCCTGTTCATGATCTTCCTGCCCAACATTTTGCACAAACAGGTGGAGCCGTTTCTCCTTTTGCCATAACCAGGTATCAAAGGTGGGCTCCCACTTTCCGACACTCAAATCCGTCAGGTCACGGGTGTGCCACGAGGCTGATGACAAATCCGAAGTGAATGCAACGGAAACCTTATTGCCTCGTTCTTCGGCTCTGAAAATGACAATAGCCCTGTCGCTCTCACTTGCCTCTTGCACCACAATCTGCGGACGGGATATTGGTGGCGCCATTGTTCCTCTCCCATGAAGTTCAAACGACTGGCTTAACTGACTTACCTGGGAGACATGCCAATCGTGTCCGTCGTGATAGACCAGGTGATACTGGGGTATGCGGCTGTTTTCCGGCTGCCAGTAATTAACGATATAAGGATTTCCACGGGAATCAGCCGCCATGGAGGTCTGATTCATCATAGAAGAGTTTTCCGGAATTCTGAGGGCGTATTCGGCGGTTTCAGGAGTAATGGGAAGCTGGTATTTTTCACCGTCAGTACGCTCCCAGGTTCTGCCTCCGTCTTGGGATCGGGCATAGGCCAGGTCATGATTGGACTCTACTCCGCCATGCCGCCTCCAGTTCCATGATAGATGCAGGGTACCCTGCTGATCGATGGTTGTTTGCCAATATGGATTTACTTCGCCCTGCCCGTCGATAAGCTGTTCGTGTAACAGGGTCCATAAACCGGTTGACACGTTATAATGATGCAATACCTGAGCTCCATCACCCGAGCGGCCATGGCGGTACATAAACAAGAGATCGCCTTCGGGCAGCCGGTAAAATTCAGGATAGGTCACCAGATGACGAGCTGATGACTCACTGATCTGTTCCGGCTCCCCCATCTCCAGGGACCCTGGCTCCAGGCTTCGTACATATCGAAGCGGGTCATTATGGTGATCCCAGGAAACATGCAGGTAACCGGCTCCATCCACAATGATACTGATGGAATTATGCGCATCTTCAACATTACCATATAACGATGTGGGCTGAATATGCCACTGATCGCTATCCAATTCGCGTTTAGCCAGTATAACCTGAGCGTCCGGGCTATAGTAGGCCAGGTACTGGATATTCTCATGCGTAAAGACCGAGTTGCGCCTGAAGATCACAGAATTTACGGATGTAGCAGCATATCCTTTATCAACCGGGATAAGACGTGGCTGATGGGTAAACGGATCAAAATGGAGCGATGCTATTTCTGTTGGCTGGGAAGGCTCCTGCGGAGTACACATTGTAATCAAAAGAGGAAGAGAAACAAGTAGTCCCAGTCTCGAAAGAGAAATAAAACGCAGAAAAAATTTAAGATGGAGAAAGCGCATGGTCGAGGTAATAATCAATAGATCGTTTTTATCATTTAGAACACTTTAGGAAACCTCAAAGATGTAACATTTGGCATCTATCTGTAGTTTGATACTTTGTAATCAATATTGGAATTAACCCGATACCTATGTAAAACTACTAAAAAATGGGATTAACCGGTAAATTAATCAACCATTGTTTATAATACAGTAGCTTGCCGGGCAAGCAGTCCAATATTGGCAAAATGAACGGCTGGTACGGGGTGTAAGGATGCTCCATCTGGCGATAGAAATTAAAAAAATGAACATATGAAAACGACCTCACTATTACCTTTTTACAAACAGCATATTGAGGAGGTATTGCTACCATTTTGGATAAGGGCTCTGGATCATAAAAATGGTGGCATATATACGTGTTTTAATAATTACGGAGACAGTTTAATTAGTAAAGACAAATA
>SLOU01000003.1 GCA_007132385.1 Balneolaceae bacterium
ACCAAGTTTCGCGGTGAGTTTGAGGAACGCCTGAAGGCGGTAGTCAAGGAAGTCAACGATTCTGACGGCGAAATCATCCTTTTTATTGATGAAATACACACCCTGGTAGGGGCTGGTGCGACCGAGGGTTCGATGGACGCTGCCAATATCCTGAAACCGTCTCTAGCGCGCGGTGAACTGCATGCAATCGGTGCGACCACCCTGAATGAATACCGCAAATACATAGAAAAAGACAAGGCTCTGGAACGCAGACTGCAAACGGTTTATGTAGGAGAACCGAGCATCGAAGATACGGTCTCGATCCTCAGAGGTTTGCAGGAAAGATATGAACTCCATCACGGCGTGAGAATTACCGACGGAGCAATTGTTGCCGCCGCAGAACTTTCACACCGGTATATTTCCGACCGGTTCCTCCCCGACAAGGCGATCGACCTGATTGATGAATCTGCCTCCAGGCTCCGGCTGCAGATCGATTCCATGCCGGAAGAGCTTGACCATATTGAGCGCCAGATACGACAACTCGAAATCGAGCGAGAAGCACTAAAAAGAGAAAAGGACGAAAGTAAACTCGAAAGCATTCAGCGGGATCTTGCCAACCTGGAAGAGAGGCGAAAAGCGATGCGGGCACAGTGGGACAATGAACGAGAGTTGATACGGAAAACACGCGATTTGAAGCAGGCGATTGAAACAGCCCGAAATCGGGCTGAGAAAGCCGAACGGGAAGGCGATTATGAAAAAGTAGCCGAACTGCGCTACGGCACCATTACGCAGCTTGAGAATGATCTTGAGACAACCAACACTCGCCTTGAAGAAATTCAGGATGATCAATCACTGCTTAAAGAGCAGGTCGAAGCCGAAGATATTGCCGATATCGTATCCCGGTGGACCGGCATCCCGGTCAGAAAAATGCTGACCAGCGAACGGCAAAAGTTGTTAAAACTCGAGGATGAACTGCACAAGCGGGTTGTTGGTCAGGATCAGGCTATTGAGGCGGTTTCGGATGCCGTCAGGCGTTCACGAGCCGGCCTGCAAGACGAAAACCGACCGATCGGTTCATTTATGTTTCTTGGTTCTACCGGTGTGGGTAAAACAGAACTGGCACGTTCACTGGCCGACTTTCTTTTTAATGACGAAGACGCCATGATTCGGATCGACATGAGTGAATATATGGAGAAACACAGCGTAAGCCGTCTTGTGGGTGCACCTCCGGGATATGTCGGTTATGAGGAAGGAGGACAATTGACTGAGGCTGTGCGCCGCCGTCCTTACTCAGTCGTGCTACTGGATGAAATTGAAAAGGCACACCCGGATGTGTTTAATATTTTACTTCAGGTGCTGGATGACGGACGCCTGACAGATAACAAAGGGGTCACAGTCGACTTTACCAATATCATCGTCATTATGACCAGCAATATCGGATCTCATCTGATATCCGATGAGATTGAAAAAACCGGCGGCAAAATGAGCGAGAAACAGTACCTTGAATTGCAAAACAAGTTGATGGATCAACTGAAGAAAACAATCCGTCCGGAGTTTCTGAACCGAATCGATGATGTTGTCATTTTCCATCCGCTCAGTGAAACCCACATCCGCCGGATAGTGGATATACAATTACAGAGAGTATTTTCCATGCTTGACAAAAATAATGTAAAACTGAACGTTAGTGATCCGGTAAAAGACTGGCTGGCAGTTCGCGGATATGATCCGGTGTATGGCGCCCGGCCGTTGAAAAGGGTCATTCAAGCCCAGATCGTCAATCAGTTGGCCAGACAATTGATTCAGCGGGAAGATGATTCGAAATGGGTGGAATATGAGGTTACCGTTGGCCCGAAAGGTGAATCGCTGCAGTTTGCTGAAGTTTATCACGATGTCGAGGAGTGGGCCGGCTAAATTACCTTGTCCGTCAGATCAAATGAAAGGCCGTGGATTTTGATCATAAGCCTGAATGAAAACGGTCCGGTTCGAACCTGTATGTTCTAGCCGGAGCTGACCCACTTTGACCCAGAGAGGTAAAACCGCCAGGGACGTTTTGCATGTTCACCGGCGTAGTCAACACCGATTCGGGAAGAGGAAAAAATCCGGACATCCGGAAATTTAACCCCGCGGTCTTCTATCCAGATTTTATTGCCAAGCAAATCGATGCCATTATACCCGGTTGTTATTCCAAGTGCCTGTGTAAGCTTTCCAGGCCCGTCCGCAAGCTCCGGCTTGTCAGCTGGTTTGTTTCGCCTCCCGGCCATTTCATCTGTTCCTTCGAGGGGTTGGATACCCCGAATCAAGACGGCATCTGCCAGCCCCTCACGGTTGGTCACCACATTAAAAAGATGATGAATACCATAACAGAGATAAATATAAGCATGCCCCGGGGTACCGTACATCACTTCCGTTCGTGAGGTTCGTAATCCGTCGTTTGCATGACAAGCTTTATCGTTGCGTCCGCAGTACGCCTCGGTTTCGGTGATCATACCGGATGTAAAAACTCCGTCTATCCGAGTGCATATTACTTTGCCGATCAGTGATTTACTTGCCTCTGTAACATCGGCCGACTCATAAAAACTGCGCGGGAGGATCTTTATATCTGAACTCATCAGGATATGGCAGTATATGGTTTTTTTTCGATGACAGGTCGGTCAGCCAGATAGACTTCACGAAAGGCACGGGCCATGATGGATGCAACAATAAAAAGCATTGCTGAATAGAATACCCACAGACCGATAATAATGAGTGCGGTGTATCCCTGATAGAGATAACGGTACGCCGTAAATGCATACTCCAGGTAAAGGCTTACTCCAATCCGGGCGATTTCAAATAAAATAGTGTAAACACCGGCTCCTATGACAGCGACTATCCGTTCCATTCTTTTTTCACTGATATAGCGGTATATGATATAAAAAAGCAGAAAAGTGAAGATAATCGGAATGAAATTTGTAAAGAATTCATACATCCAACCGAGCTCAATCACTACTTCAGTGTAAGGGATGGCAATTTCGTCAAAAGTAAAAAGAGTAACCAGGGATATGGCCATACTGAAAAAAATGAACACGCCACCAATCACACCGAAAGTGAAAAAATTGTAAATGAGCTCAATGGCCGGATGCTTACGTTCTTCAATATCAAATACCTGGAACAGAACATGCTTGAGCGAGTGGAACAAGCCCTGGGCAAAAAAGATGAGGATAACAAAACCAACAATACCGAAGACGGTCCGGCCGGAAACCAGTGGCATGATCATCCGTTCCAGGGTGACGGCCCCTTCCACAACATCACCATTCTGGGTTTGAAAGGTAAAACTCGGCAGCAGCTCTCTTCCATACCGGACAAGCTCTTCAAATGCGGCATCAATGGAGAGAATATATCCGAGAATGGAGATCAGAATCAGTGTAAAAGGCACGGCACAGATAAAAAGATTAAAAGTAATCGCAGATGCATTGAAGAAGAGATTTTTTTCCATGGAGAGTTGAAAAACTCTTTGCCAGTACTTTTTAAATTTATCTTTTTTGAAGTATCCTGCCATGCCTGAAAAATAAACCAACTTTTTATAATGCCATAAATAGATTGTATACTTGAAGATAGCAAGGACTTCCTTTGTTTTAGGAAAATATCAGGCCTGCTTTGTTTCGTTTTATAGAAAACGGGCCTGAAAAGGTGTGAACGGTATTCTATTCTTGTAAGCGTGACAAAATCAATAATTTATCATGTGAACCCGATCCGAATTAGAAGGATGTTCTGGCACGAAATAAGGGTGACAACAGTTTGGCAATCTGTATGAGTATAAAGAATAAACAGACGCCGCTGATGCGGCAGTATTTTGAAATTAAAGAGAAATATCCCGGCACGATTCTTCTTTTCCGTGTGGGCGATTTTTATGAGACGTTTTCCGATGATGCTGAACTGGTGAGCAATGAGCTTGGAATTACACTCACCAAACGCAACAACGGTGGTGACCAAACACCGCTGGCTGGATTCCCGTATCATGCCCTCGATACCTATTTGCCCAAACTTGTAAAAAAGGGGTACAGGGTGGCCATTTGTGAACAGACCGAAGATCCGGATACCGCCAAAAAAGCCGGAAAAAAAGTTGTAAACCGGGAGGTGACCGAGATAACAACCCCCGGGGTTACGATGTCGGAAAAACTGCTTGATCACAAACAAAATAACTATATCGCAGCTATTCACCAGGCCGGTGGTACGACAGGTGTGGCTTTTTCCGATATATCTACCGGGGAATTTGCACTTTGCCAGGTATCCAACCAGGATCTTGAAACATTCTTTCAAAGCCTGTCTCCCTCGGAGGTACTTGTTCAGAAAAAACTGAAAAACCGGGATGAGAGTTTGGCCTCGTATAATATCACCCATGTTGAAGATTGGGTGTATGAAGGCGATTACGGATATAAACAACTGACCGAACATTTCAACACGCACTCATTAAAAGGGTTTGGTGTGGAGAACCTGATGATTGCTCATGTTGCTGCCGGGGCGTTACTGCATTACTTGCAGGAGACACAGAAATCGTCACTTGCACACCTGAAAAAAATCTACGCTTATGAAAATGCCGACTACATGGCGCTCGATGGTTCAACCAAGCGAAATCTGGAGCTTACAGCGAGTCTGCAGGAAAGAGGGACCGAAGGAACACTGGTCTCCATTCTCGATTATACCCTGACGGCAATGGGAGGGCGCCTGTTGCGTAAATGGATCATGCGTCCGCTGAAACAGCTCAGTACAGTACGAAGTCGGCTGGATGCCGTTGGAACTTTTTTCAGCCATCACCAGGAACGTCAGCAACTGCGTGATGAATTAAAAGAGATTGGGGACCTTGAACGCCTGATTTCCAGGATCAGCGTGGGGCGAACCAATGCCCGGGATTTGCAGCAGTTGCAGCTTTCACTGGCTCAAATTCCAAGGGTGAAAACCTGTTTTTCGAAACTTGAAGACCCTGTATTGCAAGATATCTTCAAGCGGCTTAAGCTTCTGCTCGATCTGCAGGAACGTATTGAGGAAGCCCTGGCGGAGGAGCCGCCGGTTAGTATTCGGGATGGCGATATTTTTCGGGACGGTTTCAATGAAGACCTGGATGAGCTGCGGGATATAGCCCGCAACGGGAAGGACTACATCGCCCAGATTAAAAATAAACTGGCCAAAGAAACCGGAATATCATCCCTTAAAATCGGCTATAACAAGGTTTTTGGATACTATATCGAAGTGACCAATACGCACAAGGAGAAAGTGCCGGAGCATTTTATTCGAAAGCAAACCCTGGTGAACTCCGAGAGATATATCACACCGGAGTTAAAAGAAGTCGAGGAGAAAGTATTGTCTGCAGAGGACCGCAGCAAGACTCTTGAAGCCGAGCTGTTTGAAGATCTCAGGATGTATGTGGCTGAATCTGCCGAAGACGTACAGGCCGTAGCCGCTGCCCTGGCCGAACTCGACTGCCTGCAGGGCTTTTCCGAGGTCTCTTACCGGAATAACTATGTGAAACCGGATGTGAACGAGAGCGATATGATAACGGTAAAGAAGGGCCGCCACCCGGTCGTTGAGCAAACCCTGCCGGCTGGCGAGCCGTTTATTCCCAATGATATCACCATGGATAACAGTAACTACCAGATTCTGATTATTACAGGTCCGAATATGGCGGGGAAGAGTATCATTCTGCGACAAACAGGTCTGATTGTATTGATGGCGCAGATCGGTTGCTTTGTCCCGGCCAAAGAGGCGAAAATCGGTTTGGTGGATAAAATCTTTACAAGGGTGGGAGCTTCCGATAACCTTGCTGCCGGGGAAAGTACGTTTTTGGTAGAGATGAATGAAGCCGCCAATATTTTGAACAACGCAACTCCCCGGTCGCTGATTCTTCTTGACGAGGTAGGCCGGGGTACAAGTACGTTTGACGGACTGAGTATCGCCTGGTCACTCGTTGAATACCTCCATAACAAAGCCGAGGTGGCCGCCAAGACACTTTTTGCCACCCACTATCATGAGCTTAATGAAATGGAAACACTCTATGAGCGAATTAAGAATTACAATGTGCAAGTGAAAGAGCACAACGGAAAAGTGATTTTTATGCGGAAACTGGTTCGGGGAGGAGCCGATCACAGTTATGGTATCCAGGTCGCCGATATGGCCGGGCTGCCGCAGATCGTTATCGAACGAGCTAAAGTGATTCTGGGTAACCTGGAAAAACACAGTCTGGATGTAACCAACAAAAACGGTGATCCCCAAAACCGTGAACCGGATGAGAACGGAGATCCCAGACCGGAACCGTTATCCAGGGGCGCAGCCAGAAAAACGGCCGCTCGCAATACGGTGAAGCAGGTCGACAAACAGGAAAATCTTCCCCAGATGTCGCTCTTTCAGGCCTCGACCGACCCGAATCTTGAGATGGTAATGGACAAGCTCGATGCCGCCGATCCCAACCGGATGACTCCGATAGAGGCACTTATGCTATTGAACGAACTGAAACGTCTTGCCGCGAAGTGATCGGAAGATATATTTCGCGGCACATATAGAGTAATGTTCAGAATAAGGGTTTATCTGTACATACATGGAGGTCGCAGCACAGGAATATGGAGCCTGGGAAAAAAGATAGGCTGTATTGACATTTCTTATACAATTTACTCCTGAATGGTTTGATAGCCGTCTGAACTGTTCGTTCAACGTGAGTGTTCCATCATGGCGGACGGAGATGTGTCCTGTGTTCTGAAAACTTGACTATCAATGCGAATATATGATAAGTAAATCACTGATTATCGTTGCCATAGCATTATTTTTCCTGCCGGACATCCAGGCCCAGGAACGAACGGAAAATGAAGAAGAAGCAAAGCAAATTTTTGAGCGGGTCGATGAACGACGTTCGCAGATCGATTCGGAAACCGCACAGCTTGAAATGATAATTTATGATCCGAGAGGACGAACGCGCACCCGGGTCATCCGTTCGTTCACTGCCAATCACAATGGGAATACCAGGAGTTTGTTGCTGTTCGAGTCTCCTGGCAGTGTGAGAGGGACAGGTTTTTTGTCGATTCGTGAAGGGGGTAGTGATGTTCAGCGGCTCTACTTGCCCGATGTAGGCAGAATCCAAACCATCTCAGCTTCAGAGCGGGGCGGCCGGTTCATGGGAAGCGACTTTACATACGAAGATTTGGGTGACCAGGATCCGGATGATTACCAATTCCTTTGGATGGAGGAAGATGAAACGAGGTACCGCGTTCATGCCCGGAAGGCAGACAGTGACCTGTATGAAGCGTTGACTTTTCATATTCGGAAGGAGACATATGCTGTAGCAAAAATTGAATTTTACAATGAAGAAGATACTCTGATCCGCCGCCTTGAGGCTGAGAATTTCGAAAACCCTTATGGCGATTACTGGAGCCCAAAAAAGATGACCATGTTCGATCTGCAAGAAGACCGAAAAACGGAGATCATCTGGAACGAGCGAAACATCAATGAATCGATCCCCGACTGGCGATTTACTGAACGTGGTCTCCGGCGTGGACTCAATTAGAATGGCCTGAATGTAGTAACAGTTGCCATTGTTGAACTTGATTGAAAGAGCCCCTGTCAATTCTGGTCGTTTTGCTGTGTGTATTCACGGTACAATTCCAGGAATTCACTCAGTATCATGGCAGTAGCACCCCAAAGGGGGACTTTTCGGTGAATATTCCAATAGGGGACTTCATAAGTTTGATCTCGCAAAGTCCAGGGTTCTCTGACCAGGTTGTTTTGTTCGGTAAGTTGGCGGAGATTTACGCTGAAAACCTCTTCCACTTCATAGGGGTTAATTCTAAACTCGGGTTTTTTTTTCATTTTCCCCACAACCGGCGTGATTAGATTATCAGATCGATCCAGATAGAGCTTGGTTAAATTCCCGACCACCCGGACATTCTTCTCAGGAACGCCAATCTCTTCGTTCATTTCACGTAGTGCCGTTTCTTCCGGTGTTTCACCGGCCTCGGCGAGTCCGCCTGGAAGGCTGATCTGACCGCCATGTGCAATAGAGTTGGTACGAAGAGTCAAAACGATTTCCAAAGAATGGTTTTCAGAGGGATAAAGCAGCAAAATAACGCCGCTGTCAGATGTATCAATACCGGTTTTATAGATTTTTTTGTTGGAGATTTTTCCATCAAGCGGGGCAGGAGCCATCTTCATTTGCGCTTGCAGGCCAGGTAAATTGTATTTCATTCTGGTTTCCAGAAATAAGAAAAAATCGTAGTTATTCATGCTCAATGATAGAGATAATCTGACATTTTTACGACGGTATTTGCTCAATATGAAAACGGGATCATTTAAGATCAGGTTCAAATTTGAATTGATGGCTTGTTACCACGATCTTCCACTGATAATTTATAACCAATATAGACTTATGAGTTTACTTGTCGTTGGATCTGTTGCATATGATGGAATCGAAACACCATTTGGGAAAACCGACCGGGTACTGGGTGGTTCCGCAACATATATTGCTCTTACTTCCTCATTTTTTACCGATGATGTACGATTGGTCGGTGTTGTTGGTAATGACTTTCGTGAAGAGGATATAGCGCTTTTCAACAACCGCAGTATTGATACGGAAGGCCTGCAGGTAGACGATTCGGGTAATACGTTTTTCTGGAAAGGAAAGTACCACTACGATCTAAACAAAAGGGATACTCTCGATACTCAACTCAACGTTTTCGAAAAATTCAATCCAGTCATTCCCAAAGATTGCCAACGCTGTAAATATATTGCTTTGGGAAATATCGAGCCCAGCTTGCAGGAAATGGTGTTGGATCAGGTTGAAAACCCGGGACTGGTGGTCATGGATACCATGAACTTTTGGATTGAAGGCACACCCGATGCACTCAAAAAAACCCTCAAGCGGGTTAATATGCTTGTGGTAAACGACTCGGAAGCCAGGGAACTCACCGAAGAACCAAATCTTTTGAAGGCTGCAGAGAAAATACGTGAAATGGGCCCTGAGTATCTTATCATCAAGAAAGGTGAGCACGGAGCGTTGCTCTTTTCAGGGGGTGAAATTTTTTCTGCCCCGGCGTACCCGGTTGTCGATATTTTTGATCCGACAGGTGCCGGTGATA
>SLOU01000024.1 GCA_007132385.1 Balneolaceae bacterium
TAATCAAGCCCTGCATTAACGACATGAGGCCGTTGATTCTGCAGACGCGGCGGATCGTCTTCATTAAAATCGGGACCACGGCGGCCGGAGACTTCAGCTTCGGAGTAGGCATAGGAATAATTGGCATAAATGCCCGTGTAGCTCAGGAACCCGGGTAAAAAGCTCAAATTCTGCTGCCAGGACATTTCCAAACCATATGCCATAGCTTCTTCTCCATTCAGAAAAGTGCTTTTTCTCCAGCCGGCATACAGTCCTTCCCCGTCAACACCATCCGGATGGATGATTTCCGAAAATGAATACACGAAATCTCTCAGTTCCTTGTAGTATAAACCTATGGTAAACTGCCCGACATTCATGAAATAATGCTCAAAAAGCAAGTCCAGATTGTTGGATAGCATAGGATTCAGGTTGGGATTACCATGGTTGAGAGCGTCGCTGCTATGATTCCTGAGTACATAGGGAGAGAGCTGAGTAAAACTGGGTCTTCCAATGGCCCGGGAGTAGGCAAGCCGTATATTACTCATCCTGCCAATGGCATAGACCACCTGGGCATTCGGAAAGACATGAGTGTAATTATTAACGGCACTGGTATCAACAGCCCCACGAAATCGTCCTTCGTCGCTGATGGTTCCGTCCCGTGCGTCATAGCGAGTAGATGAGTGCTCTACCCGGACACCACCCAGAAAACGGAATCTACCTATATCAAAAGTCCCCATACCGTACGTACCATATACGTTTTCATTTGCGGAGTAATATTGGGTTTCGGTAGATGTTGCCCAGGACTCCAGGTCAAAATCAAAATGCGGATACTCTCCGTAATACCAGTCTCGGGCTTTATGCAAGTCCACTATCCATGGCAGGTGATAGGTTTGGTGACTTCTGTCGAATACATTCCAGTCGGCATTCAACACAGTCTGAAAATCAACCAGGTTTAGTCTCCTGTCATAATCGGTATTGAGTCTTTCCTCATCCCCGTCCTTGTAGGTCATAATTGCACTGGCACCAAACTTTAACATACCGCGGGCATGAGGAACTTCAAAATCCATACTTCCTGTAAACTCATTGTCAAGATTGAAATACCAGCGTTGGTCTACCCCACCGAATATAAAATCACCGGGTCCTGGATATGCAACTCTTTCACTGTGGGGAGCGATTTCAAGGGTTGGATGCCAACGATCTTCGAGATCAACTATATATTCATAACGTGCGGTTGTACCGAAAGGAAAGTCATATCGATCCTGAGTAGATCGTCCATGGCCCCAGCCCAGAGCATAATCCATATCAAATCCGTCAAAAAGGTGCCGGCCACCCGCCTGGAATGTGTACTGATGGATGTTGTAATCCCTGAGCCCTGAATAATATGCTATGCTACCCTGATTTCCGGGGCCTCCAGTCGTCCATGGATCAATGTAGCGGTTCTGCGTCGGGTTGTGCCTGATTTCGTAATTCATTCGTTCCCGCTCCTGATAGTTGAACATACCCTGGATATGGAAGGTAGTCCGGTCTGTCGGCTGAAACGTAAATTGGAGTGCGCTTCCATAGCGTTCACGCAGACTCATGTCTATCTGGGATCTGATGTCACTGAGTACATTCACGGCTCCATAATCATCAAAGGTTCCTATCGTCCAAGAAGTATTGAGGATTTCCGATCCGGAGGTACTCCTTTGGTAACTGAGATTGACAGCGTAGGAAAAATAGTCCCTTGGCGAGTCACCGTAGCTGAAGGAAGCCCGGGAATCGGGCCCCATCATTCCCAAAAACCGGGAATTCCATCCACCCCCAACACGAGCATTCAAATCCCGGTCACCCCCGACCGGCCTTCTTGTGCTGATATTGATCACACCGCTCAGGGCATCGGCATCCATATCAGGAGTAATCACTTTTATCACATCCATTTCCTGGACCATATCGGCAGAAATGGTACCGAGATCCACACTGCGATCGCTTCCAGTCGTACCCATGCGCTGTCCGTCCATGGTAATATTACTGGCTCCCGCACCAATACCACGAATATTGGCACCGCCATGCCCCATACCGGCAACACGCTGTAAGGCGCCATCAACCGTTTGGTCAGCAAACCGGTCCATCTGTTCAGAGGAAATCACCGAGCGGATATTTACAGATTCACGTTGGCGTGTCAGTGAACGTGCTTGTCCCCGCTGACGGGCAACCACAAAAACCTCATCACCTTCGATCATATCACCGACAAGATTTATATCCAGCACCAGTCGTTCATCCTCACTGACGGTTACCATTTGTTCCTGGGTAATATATCCCATATATCGAATAGCAATCGTATGGGTTCCGACGGGTACCCTTCGAATGGTGTACCGTCCGTCAATATCAGTTGCTGCACCAAAGGTCGTCCCATCTATGACCACATTGGCGCCTGGAAGGGTTTCTCCTGTATCTGCATCCCGAACTTCTCCGGTAATGATTGCAGTTTGTGCGACTGCCATCCCGGGAAGCAATGTTGCTACAAGAAACAGTATTACAAAAACAAAACCACTTCGTATTTTTTTTGTTTTCAAGAAACTTATGTTTTTCATTGTATTCATAGCTCTATATGCTTTATATCATCATTGCAGAAACTGAATCGTTGTATATCATTTTCATTGCTAAACTGATTACGTATACATGATGTATCCGGGTGATATTTCGGGTTATCACAAATCCATACGAATTCCTGCCCTGAATCCCCGGCCTCCCATTAAATTAATTTCACGAGGATAAAGATCACGGGTATGATCATACTGAATCCGTTCTACGTTCAGCAAGTTGTAGAGATCAGCCCAAAACCGGAAGTTACTTGAAATCCGGATTCTCATAGATGCCGAAACATCTGTCCATCCATCCAGATAGCTGTCCGCATATACCAATTGACCAGAATCGATTGAAGGCATGAGTACAGGGTTTTCTTGTAACCTGCTCAATGCAACAGCAGTCCAGTGGTATGCGACCTGACCGGAGAATCGTCCCTGACTATAGAGAAGAGCTGCATTAACTACATGAGGACTCTGACCGGGCAAGGCCACCTCACCGTCCCGGAATCCAACCTCATAAGCAGATTCCGTCCAGGTGTAGTTTGCATAGGTCGACAGTCTTCTCAAAAAACCCGGCAGGATGGCAAGATTCTGCTGCCAGGATAGCTCTACACCATAAAGGGTCGCTGTCTCATCTCCGTTATCAAAGGTACGATCCTGCCAGCCTGAATATTCACCGCTGGTTATGGTTTGTTGTCGTTCAACCACATATCCGGAAAGTTGCTTATGGAACAGCCCAATGGACAAAGCACCGGTATTATGGTAAAAATACTCGAAGTGCAGATCCAGATTATCAGACGTTACAGGATTCAGTTCCGGATTACCGCGAAATACTAATGAATCACGGGCATTGACAAGCTCGAAAGGGGCAGTCAGACTAAAGTCCGGACGGGCAATGGACTGCGACCAGGCCAATTGCACATTGGAACGACTGCCGGTAGAAAAAACAAGTTGCGCGTTCGGAAACAGGTTTGTATAACTGTTATCGTAACTTACGGGTGTAGTTGACACGTGTTCTCCGTCCTCATTGATCAGAACGTGGTTTCCTTCATTTGATGAACCGGTATGCTCCAGTCGGGCACCGACTAATAATGTAAACCGGCCGGCTTCCAATGTTGACATCCCATATCCGGAATAAATTTGCTCATTGGACTGATAATTCCAGATATCAGAGCGTTCATGTTCCAGGTCCACATCCTTGGTAAATCCAGGTCTGGAACTATGGAAAAATATACGTGTATTTTCTGTGTCAAGCGTATATGGGATAAGGTAGTGCTCTAATGGATCGAAATCACCTCGCCTGATCACATTAAATCTGTGCAGCGTTATTCTTCCATACGTAAAGTTTGCATCGCCAAAATCACCTTCTTTGTAGGTCATAACGGCACTGGAACCCAGTTTCAAAGAACCAATCCGAAACGGGATTTCCACATCAATACTCGCGGTGAAGGTGTTATCAATATGATCATTTTCCACCCGATTTACCGGCTGAAAATTGAAAAACCGTCGCTCCATTGTCCCATCCTGAAAGAGTCGGATATTTGTTACTTGCATTGAAGGTCTGGACCGATTTTCTATGTCCAGAGCAAAATCCAGCCCATCCGCAAGGAAAGGAAACAGATACTGAGATTGATTGCTTCGTCCTTGTGACCATGCAAAATTATAGTTCAGATCGAAAGATGTAAAAATATGGCTTGCACCGGTATGTACAGCATAGTGGCTTGTTTTTGTATCTTGCAGCAATGCATCATAGGTAAGCGTGCCTCTTCTACCCTCTGCACCGGTTGTATCAGCTCTGATCCAGTCACCCCCTGTATCCCAAATATTTCTGTGTCGATTACTGATAAGTCCATCATTGCTCAGGAATCCTTGAATATAGATGGATGTAAATTCTGATGGTTGATACGTTAATTGCAGCCGGCCACCCAGTTTATTACGTTCGGTAGTATTTAAACCCGGAATTATCCGTTCAAACACATCGACCTGGCCATTCCCGAAATCCCTCTGATCATAATCCAGTACCAGTGATTCCCAACTTCGAGTATCCCTTTGCTGATTTAAATCAAGAGAGACAAATACATCATCATGTAACTCCTGGGCATAATACAAAGATGCATGATTTTCAGGGCCCGTATAAATGAAATAGCGAGGATTGGCTCCTCCACCAAAGCGTCCACCAAGCTGTAAATCTCCACCGGCTGGACGCCGTGTAACCAAATTTACGCTACCAGCCAAAGCATCGGCATGCATGTCCGGGGTAATCACCTTGATCACTTCAACTTTTCTTACCATATTGGTGGATATACTGCCAAGATCAAAACTGCGATTTCCTATTCCTGTCGTGCCTGTTCTCAGGCCGTCTATGGTTACATTATAATTATTCAGACCGGCACCTCGAATATTTACCTCTCCTGTGTGATCAATCTGAACACCGGGGATTCGAGCCATCGCATCCTGAACCGAATAGTCGGCAAAACGATCCATCTGTTCTTTAGTCAGGGTCGAAGATACACCGGCCGATTTTTCCTGTCTGCCCAAGGCGTGTGATATTTCACGTTCTCTTGCCACTACAAATTTTGCATCACCCTCTTGAAATTCATCGGATAGTTCCACATGCTGTACAGCATTATCACCTGCATTTACGGAAACGGAAATATTTTGCCGGGTGTAACCATTCGCAGTTACCACCAAATTGAAATTTCCAGCTGGAACTTCGCGGAGAGCAAATCGCCCGTCTGCATTCGTAACAGACCTGTAACGGGTGTCTTCAAGAACAACTTCTGCTCCCGCTATAGGTTCCCTTGTAAGAATATCCGCCACTTTACCAACAACCAATCCACTCTGGGCGATGGCAAGACCTGGTACAAGTGACATTAAAAGTACCAGAGCTGCAACCTGAATACAGGTTCGTAACCATAGTACCCACACTTTGGTCCCCGAATTCAAATACCCTGAAGCATTTTTTACATATACAAAATTCACACTTATGTATGTTTCCATAACCTTTTATTACCTTTTATTTTCTCTGATCAGAGACGTCCAGTATGACAAATAAAATATTTCCGAAATGAACCGGAACATGTAAACCCGGTTCACAGGTCATAGCGTATACCTGCCCTGAGTCCACGTCCCGTTGAGATATCTATTACACGGGGATAAAGATCCCGAGTATGTTCGTACTGAACCCGCTCGACATTTAGCAGATTAAAAGCGTCAATCCAAATCCGGAAACTGTTCGTAACCCGATATCGCATGGATAGCGACACATCTGTCCAGCCATCCTGATACCAATCCATATAAACCGGCTGAGTCGGATCAATAGCGGGTGCCATGGCAGCAGTCCGCTGTAGTTGCTGAACGGATGGAGCGGTCCAATGATAAGCAGCCTGGCCAGAAAAACGACCCTGTGTATATTCAAGTGCCATATTAACCACATGCGGACTTTGTGCGGGCAGCGCTACTGCGTCGTTCCGATCATCGGCATCAAACTCAGAATGAGACCAGGTATAATTGGCATACGTTGAAAGATTGCTTAAATAGCCCGGAAGAAAACCGAGGTTCTGCTGCCAGGAGACTTCAAGTCCAAAAATCGTCGCTGTTTCCTCACTATTTTGGTATTGACGATCGTATATCTGCACCGTCGTAGTTTCCTCATTGAAAAGTCCTTCAAAGCCTGAGACATCACCTTCCTGAATCTCAAGGATCTGTTGTCTTTCATAGATATAACCCGACAGTTCCTTATAGAATAAGTTTACACCAAAATGACCAATATTCTCAAAATAATAATCAAAAAGGAGGTCTATATTATCGGAAAACATTGGGCTCAGTTGCGGATTGCCTCTAAAAAGCGTGGTGTCCTGGGGGTTAACCAATTCGAATGGAGCAAGGTAGTTAAAATTTTGCCTTATCATAGACTTCGAATAGGCTAAACGTACATTAAAGCGGTTTGTTGGAGAATAGGCAAGTTGAGCATGCGGAAACAAATTCGTATAACTCACACTCTGGCTGGTATCAACAGTGGTAACATACCTGCCTCTGACATTAAATAACGCTCTTCGGCCTTCATAGTTGGCATCGGTTTGTTCAAAGCGGGCCCCTCCTATCAAGACAAATCGGTCGAATTCCAGTGTTACCATCCCGTATCCGGCATACACATTCTCCGAAGCTTCGTTATTCCAAATATCAGTTCGTGACCGCCTGAGTTCCTCATTTTTTCGAAATGACGGGAGACTGTTTTCAAAAAACAGCATAGCATCGTGTGAGTCCAGAGTCCAGGGGAAATGGTATTGTTCAAACACATTTAAGGTTCCGCCGGGACGCAATTCAAAGTTGGAAATATTTAAAGAACGCAAGTTCTGATAAGTTGCATTATTATAATTTCCTGACTTATTTGTCAGAAGTGCGCTGGATCCAAGTTTAAAAGCACCCAGTGAAAATGGGATCTCCGCATTCACACGACCTGAATATTTTTGGTCGATATTTTGATTCTGGACCCGGTTCATTACCTGTAATCGAGTATCCAGGATACCCGGTGAAACTCCGTCGATAAGTATTTCCGGCCGGCTTCGATCCGCCATATTGAGAGAATAGTCAAGATCTGCTTCAAATGGAAGAAAAAGTTGCAACTGATTATTATCGCTATACCCCCAACCCAGACTGTAGTCCAGGGAGAGTTGAGGAAACAGGTACCGTGCACCGGTACGGACGGTGTATTGACGAACCTGGGTTTCCTGACGCTGCAAATCGTAATGGTAGGTTCCTTCGCCTTGCTCCGGAGTAGTAGCATTCACCCACTCGCCTGTTGTTCTCCAGCTGAAGCTGTGATAGTCCATACCACGATCGTTATAATTGATCATACCTTGCAAGTAATATGTAGCATTGTCAGAGGGTTGAAAAGATAACTTAAGCATACTCGCCAACCGGCTTCTTGCTTCAAGATGCAGACCAGGAGACACATTTCTTACGACATCAACCGGACCGGATCCAAAATCCAGAGCATCGAAATCAATTCCCAGGGAATGAAATCCTGTATTTTCTCTTTGATGATCCAGATTCAAAGCTATGAAAAAATCTTCTCTGACTGCTTCTGCATACTCAAAAGAAGTTCTGCTTCCCGGCCCTTCATCAATCACATATTCCGTATTCGCCATGCCACCAATTCGGGCGTTTAAAATACGTTCTCCACCAGCCGGACGCCGAGTTACAATATTGACGGCACCGGCAAGACCATCGGCATCCATATACGGAGTCAGCACTTTTATGACTTCGAGCTCCTGCACCATATCAGCAGACAAATAGCTCAGATCAAAACTTCGATCACCTGTACCGGTATATCCCATTCGTGTACCTTCCATTGTGACGTAGTACATTCCGCGACCTACTCCCCGCAGACTGAGTGCTCCACGGCTTCCTTTTTGTACACCCGGAACCCGTGCCATCGCACTCGAAATCGATATATCCGAAAATCGATCCATCTGATCAGATGTGATAACTGATTTGATTTCCAAAGACTCACGCTGACCACTCAGCGCCATTGCCTGACTTCGTTGTTTTGCTACTGAAAAGATTCTGTCTTCATTATAAAGCGTTTCATCAAACATCAGGTTTTGTTCCATATATTCCCTGGAATCAAACGAAACCTTGACTCCACTTGCAGCATAATCTGGTAACCGGATCATAGGGAAGTAACTGCCGGGCTGAGCATCACGCAGTAAGTAACGACTTTTCAAATCGGCTACTATTGATTTTTCAGCAGTATCAAATGCCATAATGGTTCCCGGAAGAGGTTTTTCCGTCAGATTGTCACTCACCTGGCCTGAAATCGTTCCTGTTTGTGCAGAAGTTTCAAGTGAGATGAATACCATAATAATAACCGGGAGAACTTTGACAAAGCATTTTACAACTGATTTACCGTCTGAAACCAGCCCTATCCTTTCTCCTTTTTCCGGGTGTTCCATGCCATTTCCCATCATTAGTTTCATTTTGATTATCCTTTGATGTTGAAAATTTGAATTCCCGTCCACTTTCTGAAATTTTTCATCAAACATTAAAAACTCTATTGCATAACTGACAGTTCATACAGGTAAAATTATTTTATCCCGACAGTAATTCCAAACAATCATTAATCAATTATTTGTTTAACGTTTAACATGTACAAACTATATCGAAAGCCCGCACAGTTTACATCTCCATGCGGGCTTTCTGTTTGTAACCCGTTATACTTCAAGGTACTACCTGGGCTGATGCTATGCTCACTTGATTAACATCATGGATCGGGTAAGAGTCCTCTCCCCGGCTTCCAGACGATAAATATAACTGCCGCTGGCCAATCTCGAAGCATCGAATTGCACCTGATGACGGCCGGCACTTTGCGTTTCGTTGACCAGTGCTGCCACGCGCTGCCCCACCACATTATAAACGTGTAAGGTAA
>SLOU01000210.1 GCA_007132385.1 Balneolaceae bacterium
ATGGAATCCTTGATATGGGCAGCAAGTTTTGTAATGTTTTCTTTTAAACTAATAACCGAAAAACTGTTATTCTCATAAAGCTGCTCATGAATTATGGCAATAGATTTAATGCGACTTTGGCTATCACTTAAGTATTTAATGACTTTTTCATCATCAACTTGGAATGCTTGCAGTTGCATGAGCCCGGAAACGAGGGCCAGATTGTTTTTTACCCGGTGATGAATTTCCATTAGTAAGATTTCCTTCTCATTCAGTGATTGTTTTAAGATTTCTTCGGCTACTTTCTTTTCATGGATATCTTGAATACTTCCGTAGATGCGGGTACATACTCCATTATTGAATTCAGTTTCTCCTATAGACCGAACCCAACAGGTATTTCCTTTTGCTGATACCATCTTGAGTTCCACATCAAAAGATGTACCTTTTTCAATAGCTTCATTTATGACATTTTGAAGTTTAATTCCGTTTTCCCCCTCATATAAATTAAATAGCATCTCAGCGTCTTCATTATCTGCAATAAAATCAGGGGGCAGTTCCATAATCTGTTTAGCAACTTCTGTCAAACTTAAATTTCCGGTTTTAAAATCATATTCCCAGCCCCCAATGCGTGCTAATAGTTGTGCCTGATTCAAGAGCTCTTCCAGTTTCTTTTGTTCTGTAATATCAATTCCGGTACCAAGGATGTAATTTTTCCCATCTTCCTGGAAATAAGACCCGGTTAGAAAATAATTTGGCAGTGAACCATTCTTTGTTTTTAATTGAGATACCAAAGTTGCCTCACCCACTTTAAAAGCTTTTTCAATGGCTTCTATCACATGTACGTGATCTTTCTCCTGATAAAAATCCAGAGGTTTCATCTGGTCCACTTCTTTCCGCGAATAACCTAAAGTATCAATAAAGTTTTGATTAACAGTCATAAAGTTTTGGTTTTCATCCAAAACATAAAAAAGGCCAGGCAGGGAATTGATGGCCCTATCCACAAATCTTTTTTCTTTTCTTAATTCCTTTTCAATACGCACTCTTTCTTCAATATTTGTGCCAATACCAATCAAAACCTCTTCATGATTAAGAGTACCAGTGACACCTGATAATAAAAACGGTATATGCCGGCCTTCATGCGTTTTAATAGTAATTTCTGTTTCGGAAGAGCCTTCTTCAAAAGCTTTTTTAAAGTTATCACGTGCTTTTTTTCTGTCTTTTGGTATGACAAAATTGATAAAATGGCTTTCTTTATGAGCGGAAAAATTGACTAAATCACTTAGTTTTTGGTTAACCAGCCTAATTTTACCTTCTTTTGAAATGATATAAAAAATCTCCGGAAGACTATTAATAATTTGTTCGTTTAGTTGCAGCTGTTCTTCCAGTACCTGTTCATATTTTTTGCGATAGGAAATATTCCTGGTGGCACATTGTATTTCAAGGATTTCCCTTGATTCAGAATCCCTGATTTTCTTACAAGTAGCCTCTGCCCAAACCCATTTGCTTTCTTTATGCCTGATTCTGTAATTAATCGTAAATGCATCTGCCGAACCTAATATCGTTTGATCACCATTTGATATTAAGTCCTTATCATCCGGGTGGTAATAATCGAAGGCATTGGTTCCAATTAATTCATTTGATTCATAACCGGTTAGTATTAAACAAGAAGGTGAAACGTAGAGATATTCTCCGTTTGGCTTTATCCGGCTGATCATATCCGTGGAATTTTCGGTCATCAGGCGGTAATTTTGTTCACTTTTATTAAGGGCTTCTTCAGCTTCAATTCTTCTCTTTCTTTCGGCTGCTTCTTTAATAGCCCGGATTGATACCTGGACTAACCGCTGCTCTGCATCATTTTTAAGAAGAAAGTCATTGGCTCCTTCCTTAATAACCTCAATGGCTTTTTCCTCCCCAATAGTCCCGGACACAATAATCAAGGGTACATCCGGGCAATATTTGTTCCGCATTCGGGTTGCTTCAATTCCATCAAAATTATTAAGCCTGAAGTCTGCCAGAATTAGGTCAGGCGGTATGGTTTGAAGAGTCTTCTTATACGATTCTTTGCCATAAACTAATAAAACCTCATCAAATTCTTCATCTGATTGCATCAGGAAGTCTTTCAGTAATTGAGCGTCTATTTTGTTGTCTTCCAGAATTAGAACTTTATATGCCATATAAGTCTCTATCTATTTGTTTAGTAACCGGGTTTATTCAGCGAAAGCCAATAAGAGCTTAATTCAGCAACCGAATCTAAAAATTTTTGGGAGTCAACCGGTTTAACAATGTAGCTGTTTGCCCCATATTCATAACTACTCTTGATATCTCTTTTTTCGTTTGAGGAGGTCAGGATTACAACAGGGATAGTTTTCGTTTCCGGGTGGTTTCGAATTTCTTTTAATACTTCCAACCCGTCAACTTTGGGCATTTTTAAATCCAGGAGAATCACTTTGGGTTTATATTCTATGGGGCGTTTTTCAAAACTGCCTCGGGCTAAAAGATAATCCATCGCTTCTTCACCGTTTTTAACCCACTGTATGTTGGCTGACGGATTTTTTCCTTTCAGTGCCCTGATGGTTAAATCGGCATCACTGGAATTATCCTCACAAAGTAATATTTCGGCATGATTTGACATTTAATTCACCAATTCCTGTTGTTTAATAACTGCCGGCAATGAAAAGTAAAAGGTGCTGCCTACTCTAGGTTCACTTTCTGCCCATGTTTCTCCCCCATGCCGGTTCACAATGCGGCGAACCAGGGCCAATCCAATTCCATTGCCTTCAAATTCTTCATTACTGTGCAACCGCTGAAATACCCCAAACAGTTTATCAGCGTATTTCATATCAAAACCAACTCCGTTATCCTTTATACTAAATATATATTGCTGGTTCACTTCATCTGTTCTTGCCTCAATTTTTATCACCGGAACCTGATCCGGTTTTCGGTATTTAACGGCATTGCCCAAAAGATTGACAAACACTTGATGAAGTAATGCCCGGTTCGCCTTCACTTTTGGAAGGGGATTGATAAAGAAACGGGGGGAGACACCCGGATACATTTTTCTAACCTCATCTCTGCATTCCAGTATAAGAGCATCCATCGAGATAGCATCAGTATCATTAACTTTCAGACGGTTCATTTGTGAAAAATCTAACAAGTCGTCTATTAACTGTCCCATCCGGCCTGCTTCTTTATTAATGATATTCAGGAATTTCTGACCTTCTTCATCAAGTTGGTTTTTATGATTCTGGAGAAGTAATGAGGAATACCCACTGACTGCCCTAAGCGGAGCCCGAAGGTCATGTGATACACTATAACTAAATGACTCAAGTTCTTCATTAGTGCGCTTCAGTTGTTCCTGTTGTTCTATTAACAGTTGTTCCTGTTGGTATTTTTTGATAAAAAACCGAATCTTATTTAAAAGTACTTCAGGCTCAAATGGCTTGGTAACATAACTGAAAGCTCCTTTTTCATAACCCTGGAAAACGTTTATATTTTCTGTATATATGGCCGAAATAAATATAAATGGAAGATCTTCTGTTTTTACCTCTTGCCGGAGCAACTCGGCAAGCTCATAGCCGTCCATTTCCGGCATTTGGATATCCAGGAGCGCCAGGGCGAATTCGTGGTGCAGGCTAAGTTTTAAGGCATCATTTCCGTTTTCGGCCTTATATAAAATTACCGGAAAATCTATTAGTAAGCGTTCTAAAGCCAGCAGGTTTTCCGGCTTATCGTCGACCATCAATATTTTTGGCTTATGTAGTGTGTTCAGGAATTCCATGTTATTTTTTGATCCAGATTCGCATTAACGAAAGCAGGCGCTCTATATCCACGGGTTTGGTGATGTAGTCATCAGCCCCTGCTTCCAGGCATTTTTCACGGTCGTTAATCATAGCTTTTGCAGTTAGAGCAACTACTGGAAGGTTTTTAAATTTTTTGTCTCTCCGAATATTCTGCATACACTCATACCCGTCCATTACCGGCATCATAATGTCCATTAGTACAAGATCGATATCCGGGTTTTCGGCCAATTGCTCAAGGGCAACTTCTCCGTTTTCGGCCTTGATAATATGCATGCCTTTTTCTCTCAGAACTTTTGAAAGGGCAAAAACATTTCTCATGTCGTCGTCTACCACCAATATTTTCTTATTCTGGAAAATCGTTTCTTTGTCGTACAAGCTGGTGATCATATCCTGTTTGTCCTGCGGCATATTTTTAATGGTCCGGTGTAAAAACAGGGCGGTTTCATCCAGCAGCCTTTCCTCACTTTTGATGCCTTTTACAATCACTGTTTCGGCATATTCCTGAAGTTTCTCGGTTTCTTTTTTAGACAAATCTTTACCGGTATAAACAACAATGGGTGGAATTTTAATAGTTTTGTCACTTTCCAGTTTTTCGATGAATTCGAAGCCACTCATATCCGGCAGGCCGATATCAAGTACAATACAGTCAATGGTTTTATTTTTTATATGATCGATGGCTATCTGCCCGGTGCTTGCTTCTATACCTTCAATATCTCCGTTGCCGATGAGCTTAAGGATGGATTTACGGAGATTATCATCATCTTCCACAATCAGGAGCGATTTCATTTTGCGGTTAATGAAGTTTTCAATCCGACCAAAGGCTTCATCCAGCTGATTTTTTGAAACCGGTTTTGTGATGTATTGAACCGCCCCGGACTTGATGGGCTCCAACGACATTTCTTTCACTGACATAATGTGAACGGGGATATGCCGTATTTCGGGGTTGCCTTTAAGCTCCTTGAGTACCATATGTCCGTCCATGCCTGGAAGTTTTAAATCCAGGATAATGGCTGCCGGCCTGTATTTTTCAGCAAGCACCAATCCGTCTTCTCCGGTTGAAGCCGCTAAGTATTTAAAGCCTTTTTGCTTGGCCTGATCGGCAATAACTCGGGCGAAATTTAGGTCATCTTCTATAATGAGAATTACATGGTCCGAGGTTGAAATATCATCCCTTTGATCCTGAATAGAGGGATAGTTATAAAAGCGAAAATCTTTAAATACGGCCGGTTCTTTACTCTCAACAGGTTCTTGTTTTTGGGAAGAGGTCTGATTTAGCGGAAGAATCAAAGTAAAGGTAGACCCTTCTCCTTCTACACTTTTCACCATAATTTTTCCATTCATCAGCTTGGCTAACTCCCTTGATATGGAAAGTCCTAAACCCGTACCCCCATAGCGGCGCGCCGTTCCACCTTCCACCTGCTGAAATGCTTCAAAAATGATATCCAATTTGTTTGCAGGAATGCCAATGCCGGTGTCATTTACCTCAATAGACAGATATCCGCCGGCATCATGGTTGAAATTCACACTAACCTTGCCACTGTTGGTAAACTTGATTGCATTAGAAAGCAGGTTCTTCAAAATCTGTTCCAGTCGTTGCCGATCGGTGTTTATGGATACAGGCAGGGTTTTATCGGTATTTATAGTAAAACTAATACCCTTATCCTGGGCCTGTTGCCTGAAATTTTGGCTGAGAACAGTGGCAAAGCTTTGCAGGTTAACCTCAGTAATGTTGAGTTCCATCTTTCCAGCTTCAATTTTTGAAAGATCAAGGATTTCATTGATTAGGTTGAGCAGGTCTTTTCCACTGTTTGCAATTACCTCAGCGCTTTCTAATTGATCCTTGCTGAGGTTTCCGGTTTTATTTTTGTATAAATCATTAGACAGAATAAGCAGGCTGTTCAGCGGAGTACGTAATTCATGACTCATGTTGGCCAGAAATTCACTCTTGTATTTGCTGCTTATTTCAAGTTGCTTTGCTTTTAGTTCAATATTATTCCGGGCTGTTTCCAGTGCCTGGTTCTTCTGCTCCACTATTTGGGTTTGTTCTTCCAGTTCCTCATTAGCTGCCTGAAGCTCCTCCTGTTGTTGTTTAAGCTCCTGTGCCTGCTCTTCCAACTCTTCATTGTTTTGCTCAAGCTCTTCCTGCTGTTGCTGTAATTCTTCGCTTTGAAGCTGCGTCTCTTCCAGCAGCTCCTGTATTTTTTTACGGGCTATAGCCGATTGAACAGAGATACCGATATTCTCATGGTTTGATTCAATAAATTCGATTTGTGAATCATTAAATTCATTGAATTTGCCAATTTCTATTACTCCAACAACCCCTCCATTAACTAAAAAGGGACAGGCCAGGATGTGGGTTGGTGGAGTTTCAATGGCCGAAGATTTTACCAGGATGTTCTTTTTATCCATTCCATTCAGTAAAGTAGTCTTTTTATTGGCCGCAGCCTGCCCAATAAGACCTTCATTAAGTTCAAATGAATATTGGACCTCATCTTCATTGTTAAAAGCATACTTGCCGGATAAACTCAGATTTTTATTTGAATCATCCATTAAATAAACGGCCCCGATGTTAGCTCCTACATACTGAGTTACAAAGCCAATGATTTTATTTGCAAGTTCGGATACTGACAGGTCACCGCGCATTTCGTAACTGAGTTTATTTTGTCCGGAAGTCAGCCAATCGTGTAATTCAGTTTCTTCAATTTTTGCCTTTAAAGCATCCCTCATTTCGATAAGGGCATTGCCAAGAATCTGCAGCTCTTTTGATCCGCTTACATTGATATCCGTTTCTAAATTTCCGCTGCCAATTTCCTGTGCCACTCGTACAGCTTTTTCAATTGGTTTAGTAATGGAATTTATTATAAGGTATGAGAGTAGTATACCTATAAACAGTCCTGAGCCTAACAAAATCCACAATATGTTTCTGAGCCGGGAAATTTCATTATCTATTCTGGTGAAATCTGCCAGCAAAGAACGCTCATGATTTTCCGTTAACAATGTCACTATATCATCGATAGTTTTATTTAAAGGCAGTATTTGTTCATCGAGGAATGCTACAGCCAAATCAGTATCGGTCAATGATATTGCTCCCGCTTCTTTTTGAAGTTCATCAAGTTGTGTAAGCAGGGGAGGCAGTCTATTAATTAACTCCAGGTTTTCAATGTCCGTCCAGCTGCCGGCTAAATATTCAAGTTGGGCAATTTGAGGCCAGATGTTAGTTTCCCAAGTTTCATCCCTGCTGATCTTAAATTCATCATTATTTAATAATATCCAGCCCCGTAAATCAGCAATACTGCGATTGACCCCTGATTGTAATTCAATAATATTTTGGAATGATGGCTGGCTTACCGTATTAATATTACCTGATACATCGTTTACATCACGAACCAGTGTGATTGTAATAATAACAGAAAGAGCGAGCACAAGAGTTAACAGGAAAAAACCCAACCCAATTTTTTTACCTATTGTATTAATATTCGAATTCATGGCTTTTCTGATTTTCATGGATGGTGAGCAAAAGGGAAGAAATTTCTTCAGGGGATAGAATGTAATCTGGATTTGCAGCTTGTATTGCGGCAAGAGGCATGGATTTTACTTCAGCGGTTTCTGGGTTCTGCACAATGGTGATTCCTTTGTTGAGCTTGATTTGCTGTAAACCGAATGCTCCGTCAGTATTTCCGCCTGAACATATTATGCCAATAATTTTTTCTTTACAGGATTCAGCTGCTGTTTCAAATAATACATCAATAGAAGGCCGTGCATAATTCACCCGCTCATCAATTGTCAGCGTAAGGGTAAGGTCGGGTTCCAAAAGCAGGTGATAGTTTGGCGGGGCAAGATATACGGTTCCAGCCCTTATTTTTTCTTTTTCATCGGCTTCCTTTACTCTTAATTGGCTGTGATCATTTAAAAGTTCTGCCATGATGCCATCGGCACCATTACGGCGATGCTGCACAATTAATATTGGAATGGTAAAATCTTTTGGAAGGGCTGTTAAAATATTGGTTATAATCTTTAAACTACCTGCAGAAGCTCCTATAAGAATGGCTTTATAATCGTTAAGAATCTTCATTGCAGGTACAGTTTTTTGAATATTTTGTGCTTTTTGCTCAAAGCTTCGTAGTTATGACTACAATCGGTGAACTGCAGGCTTTCTTTGTCGCCGAGGCACAACAAACCCCCTTTAACCAAACTGGAGTTAAAAAGATGATGCACTTTATTTTGTAATTCCTTGTTGAAATAAATCAGCACATTCCGACAAACGATAACCTGTGTTTCAGTAAAATCGGCATCGGTAACCAGGTTATGATTGGCCCAGACAATATTTTTCTTTAGAGAGGGAGCCATGATAGCGGAATCGTATTGGGCATGATAGTAGTCTGAAAAGGTTCCCTTTGCCCCAGACGCCTGATAGTTCCGGGCATATTTTTTTATATTTTCAACCGAATATATTCCTTCTTTACCTTGCTTTATAGAGTCGTTGTTAAAATCGGTAGCATAAATTTGTACCCGGTTATACAGTCCTTCCTCTTTGAGTAATATGGCCATAGAATACACTTCTTCGCCGGTGCTGCACCCTGCGTGCCATATTTTTATGTAAGGCCATGTTTTAAGTATAGGAACTACCCTATCCCTGAAGGCCAAATAAAAATCCGGATCCCTGAACATTTCTGTGACGCTGATGCTTAGATCCTTTATGAATTGAATAGCAAAGGAGGAGTCGTGCATTATTTGATGCTGAAGCATACTTATGCTTTCAAGCTTTGATAAGCGCATTCGGTTGAGCAGTCGACGTTTTACATGTGCCTTGGAATAATTCCGGAAATCGTATCCGTATTTTTCAAAAACAACCGATAATAACGACTCGGTTAAATAATCTAAAGTACTTGTTTCCGCCTCTAATATTGCATCAATTTTTTTAGATGAATCCATATAAAAATTGCCGAATTTAACGAAATACAGATAAAAGAGAGTTTTATACCTAATTATACATAATACGTTAATATTTCAATCAAAACCCGTTATAGCTGATATTTATTTTTGGAGATTTAATTATTAAAATCATTCCTTACACCCCCCGTTTCGCCATAGGCTTCCATTGGAAGGAATGCCCCCCACACACGGCCTGTG
>SLOU01000193.1 GCA_007132385.1 Balneolaceae bacterium
AGGAATAATAAGAATTCAAAAGGGACAATCACCATGTTAGAAGGCCTGCTAAAAAAAATCAAGAATAAAAAATATACAGTCGGAATTGTCGGGCTGGGATATGTTGGGCTTCCGCTTATGTGGACTTTTCATGTAAAAGGGATGCCTGTGTTGGGTTTTGATATAGATGAGAAAAAAGTGGACTGCATAAAAAAAGGCATTCCCTACATCAAACACCTGGGGAAGGAAATGATGCAGACACTGTCCGATTCGGAAATTTGTGACGCTACAACAGATTTCTCACGCATGGATGAAGCCGATGCAATCCTGATGTGTGTACCCACTCCGCTAAATGAGCACCGTGAACCGGAGATGGCATTCGTGGAACAGACTGCAAGAACGATTTCCAATAAACTGAAAAAAGGACATCTTGTAATTCTGGAATCCACAACGTGGCCGGGTACAACAGAAGAGCTGATTATCCCGATCCTTGAAAACGGATCAGGGTTGAAAGCAGGGGATGATTTTTATGTGGCTTACAGTCCTGAACGGGAAGATCCGGGTAATGAGAATTTCAATACCTCAAAGATTCCTAAAGTGGTAGGCGGTCATACCCCGGATGGGCTCAGGCTTGCCAGGGCGATGTACGATACGGCAATCGTTCAAACAGTACCGGTTAGTGACACGAAAACAGCCGAGGCTGTAAAACTCACTGAAAATATTTTCCGTTCGGTAAACATCGCACTTGTGAATGAATTAAAAGTAGTTTATGAAGCGATGGATATTGATGTGCACGAAGTTCTGGATGCTGCTGGCACAAAACCTTTTGGGTTTATGAAATTTACTCCCGGGCCCGGTCTCGGCGGACACTGCATTCCGATCGACCCGTTTTATCTGACATGGAAAGCCAGGGAGGTGGAAAAATATACCCGTTTTATTGAATTGGCCGGAGAGGTGAACACGACAATGCCGCAATATGTGGTCGATCGTACACTCAAAGCCTTAAATTCACAGAAAAAAGCGGTGAATGGCAGCCGTATTTTACTCATTGGCCTGGCTTACAAGCCGAATGTAGATGATGACCGGGAATCACCGACCTATAAACTGATGGATTTACTCGATGACCTCGGGGCTGAGGTTTTCTATTATGATCCTTATGTTCCGGTCATCAAACCGAGCCGGGCGTATAGTCACTGGGCGGGTGTCGAATCCATAGATTGGAACGAAGAGACGATCAAGAATTATGATGCTGTATTAATTTCGACGGATCACTCCGATGTCGATTATAAAAAGCTGGGTGAATGGGCCAACCTGATTGTTGATACTCGAAATGCCATGAACGGAATTGAGGTGGATAGCAACAAAATCTGGAAGGCATAAATCTTTTGGTTTTGAAAAAATGAAATCAATGATCTAAAAATTTTTTCTAAACAGTCAACTCTACACTAAGCAACAAACACTCAATACTTAAGACTCTAGAATGACAAACACATGAAAATACTCATCACCGGCACAGCCGGATTTATCGGTTTTCATCTTGCAAACAGGCTAATTGCCGATGGAAATGAGGTTGTGGGATTGGATATTGTCAATGACTACTACGATGTGAACCTTAAACTGGATCGACTTAAATATGCAGGGATATACATTGATGGTGAGGTGGATGTTGAAGAATCACAAGATTCAAATCAAAGAATGAAAGGCCGGGGTACTACGACTGTCACAAAAGTAAAAAGTGAAAAATTTGAGAACTACACTTTTTACAAAATGGATTTGAATGACCGGGAGAAGATCAAAAAACTCTTTGAAGAGGAGGCGTTTGATGTGGTTATTCACCTTGCGGCCCAAGCTGGAGTTCGTTACAGTCTGGAGAATCCCCATGCTTATATTGAAAGTAATATCACCGGTTTTTTGAATATTTTGGAGGGTTGCCGCCATCATCCGGTGGATCACCTGATCTATGCCTCATCCAGTTCCGTTTATGGTTCCAATGAAGAGATCCCTTTTAAAACAGAACATAATGTGGACCATCCGGTCAGTCTTTATGCTGCATCAAAAAAATCAAATGAATTAATGGCTCACACCTACTCCCATCTTTTTGGTATACCGGCAACAGGCCTGCGGTTCTTTACTGTTTATGGCCCCTGGGGGCGGCCCGACATGGCCCTGTATATTTTTGCCGATAAAATGACTGCCGGTAAGCCAATCGATGTCTATAATTACGGAAAGATGTCGCGCGATTTTACTTATGTGGGTGACATTGTAGAATCGGTTGTAAGGCTTGTACCATACGCTCCGGGGGAAAATGAAGATTCAATAGTGAAAGGTGAAAACCCTAAAGAAGTTGAAACTTCCGTTTCTTCGGGTACAATAGACAAAGAAGAAACGAGTAACATTGAAGGCTTCGAATCGGGGCGTGAGGTTCCTGTATATTCAGGGAGGTCCGTAGCCCCGTGCCGGGTGTTTAATATCGGGCATGGAAGTCCGGTAGATCTGATGGAATTCATCGAAACGATCGAAAAGGAGTTGGGAATAGTAGCCGAGAAAAACCTGATGCCGATACAGCCGGGAGACGTCCCTAAAACCTGGGCGGATGTTGAGGATCTATTTGAGGTGATTGACTATCGTCCGAAGGTGCCGATTGGGCAAGGGGTAAAGGAGTTTGTCAAGTGGTATAAAGAGTATTACGAATTTCAGTTCTGATCCACCAACACAACCACCACATCCATTAAATTATTTCCAGTCGGGCCTGTTTTTATATGGCCACCGGCTTGGTTGAAGAAGTTCCACGAGTCGTTATTTTTCAGAAACAACTCCATATCCAGGTTTTTTTTGTTCGCTTCGGAAAGGGTTGTTTCATCCACGATAGCTCCTGCTGCATCAGTCGGTCCGTCAACTCCGTCTGTGCCCATGCAGGCAATCGACATCTTTTGATCAGGTTGAATAAAACGCGAGAGCCTGAGAGCAAGCTCCTGGTTTCGGCCACCTTTTCCGCCGCCGGTTACCTTAACTGAACTTTCCCCGTAAAAGACAAAACATTTTTTTCCGTTTTCTGGCTGATTACGTATAGTTTTGAGGATATGTTGTTCCACTTCTTCAATCGGATGATTATAGGCCGGATCGATAATTTCCGTCTCATATCCGGCATTTTCAGATTTATCAGCAATTTTTCTGGCCAACATTCCAGCAGAACTTACAATTGTGGATGAGTGACTGAGTAATTCGGGTGGCTGAGTGTCTGTTTGCTCTTTCATGCCCTTGGCGATATAGGCACGGATTGTATGAGGCACTTTGTCCCAAAGTTTATATTGTTTCAACAATTGAAAAGTCCCTTCAAAATCCTTTTGTTCAAAACAGGTCGGGCCGCTCCCGATGGATGCAAGCAAATCCCCCGGGACATCAGAAATGACCAAATCAAAAAGACGCGTTTGATTCAGATGCCGCAAAAGCCCCCCGGCTTTCACCTCGGACACGGTTTTTCGTATGGTATTCATCTGGTGAATATCCATTCCGGACTCCAGAAGAAGATCGTGCAAAATACCCATATCCTCAATTTCAATAGTACTTCCAGGCATACAAAGTAAGGCTGAAGTGCCGCCTGATATCAAAGATAGAACTATACTACCCCGTGGAATATGTTTTGCAAATTCAATGAGTTCAAATGTACTCGACAAACTTTCTTTATCGGGAATCGGATGGGACCCTTTCAAAACCTGGATACGCTTTGGCTGTGATGGACCGGAAGGGATTTGAGGTGCAATAACCATCCCGTCAGCAATCCTGTCTTCCAGAATTTCTTCCACTGCCCGGGCCATCGCCACGGACGCCTTACCACTGCCAATTACCCATATTTTTTCACTCTTATCAAGCTTTATGTCGTTTCCGAAAATCGTAAATAAAGCATCATCATCCTGTTGATTCAGACCTATTTGGTGACGGACCGCGTGTTCAGGTGACATCAATTCTAATGATTCAAGCAGAATATTTAGTATGGTATCTTCGCGTTCATCAGGGTTCATAGTATGTTCCAAACGTTTTTAGCTTTTATGAATTTAAATATACGTTCATGTTCCTTACTCATCAAAAGAAGTCCTGAAATACCTTCATTTCTTACGAAAATAGCATGGTTCGTTCGACGCCCGGTGAGTGAAATTACAATCAGAGGTTATTATTATCATTTGTTTACCGTTTCAATGATTAAATGCATTTAGATACGGATTTTACTTCAAAATTCACTATTTTTGCCCAATCAAAGTAATGCTTTGGATGGTGATAAAATTAAAGGACAGTGTGAAACCCCATTTCAATCTGATCTGGATAAGTAATAATAACAATGTTAAAGCAACTTTCTACACTATTACCCCTTCTTCTGATTACTTTTTTTTTGATTCCAGATCTTAGTGCACAGACCCTGGAAGGTGTGGATATTCGAAACCTTCGGGCAGATGAACTGACTGATCAACAAGTAAGGCAATTGGACAACAGGCTTCAGGATGAGGGCCTTTCATTGGCTGAGTTTGAACGGCTCGCAATCCAAAGAGGAGCCCGGGCTACTGAAGTCAGGCGGCTTCGCCAGCGATTGCAGGAGCAGCGAATGCAGCGCGGAGAACGAGTTCAACCCGGAGATCGGATGCAACTAATGGATGATGACCTGAGGGACAGAGAACGGTTCCGGGAATTTGATTTTGAAATGGAGGATCAATTTGTACCATTCGAACTGGATACAATTGTAACTGATTCCCTCCAAATATTTGGTATGCAACTGTTTGGAAGAGTATCCCGAACATTTGAACCCTCATTTAATATTCCGACTCCCCGGAATTATACACTTGGTGCAGGCGACCAGGTTGTGATTGATATATGGGGTGCTGCTGAAACCTTTTACAGGTTGCCGATCAGTTCTGAGGGACAGGTTCAAATCGATAATCTGGGACCCATTTATCTGAACGGGCTGACGATTGAAGAGGCCGAATCCCGTTTACTGAATCAACTCAGTAATATCTATTCAGGATTGAATCCCGATAACCAGAGTGAAGGCAATACATTCGCTCAGGTAAGCCTGGGAAATGTTCGCAGCATCAATGTTACGGTAATGGGAGAGGTTAAGCAACCCGCAAGCTATACGGTCAGCTCTTTGGCAACCGTATTTAATGCACTCTATGCGGCAGGCGGGCCAACCCGCAACGGTACATTTCGTGCTGTGGAGGTGATTCGGGGCAGGGATGTCGTTGCAACTCTCGATATTTATGATTTTCTCGTACACGGGGATCAAACCGATAATATCCGGCTTCGGGATGAAGACATTATCAAAGTTGATCCTTATCAAAACCGGGTACACGTTTGGGGTGAAACCAAAAGAAAAGGATTTTTCGAGTTGAAAGACGGCGAAACTCTCGGTGATTTAATGGAGTATGTATCCGGTTTTACAGAAGAAGCATACCGCGAACGGCTGGTTTTACGCCGGAATACACCCACACAACGAAGTGTATCTGATGTAGTTTATCCGGAAGGAAGTGACCTGGAGATGCTGAACGGTGACAGGCTCAGGGTTGGCAAGATCCTGGAGCGTTATGAGAACAGGGTTACGATTGAAGGTGCGGTTTTCAGGCCGGGTGAATACGAACTCACTTCGGAAATGACACTTTACGATCTGATTCAAAAAGCGGACGGACCCAAAGAAGATGCATTTATGAGCAGAGGGATTATTTACCGCCTCAAGGATGATCTTTCAATGGAAACACAATCATTTGATTTGCGAAATGTCATTCAAAATCCCGAGGAATACGATATCGCATTGCGTAGGGATGACCAGGTGAGAGTATCCTCCATATTTGATATGCGCGAAGAGTATACTATTTCCGTTCAAGGGGCTGTCAATGATAGTGGTGAATTTGAGTTTGCCGAAAGTATGTCGGTCGAAGATGCTATTTATATTGCAGGTGGCTTCCGGGATGAAGCAGCGGAATACCGGGTAGAAGTTGCACGAAGGGTGACTGGCGACCGGGATGAATTCAGGATGGACCGTATTGCAGAAGTATTCCGTTTCAGTGTAGATCAAAACCTGCAATTCAGTACGGGGGATCTTGATTTCAATTTAATGCCCTTCGACCAGGTTTATGTCCGAACTAAACCGAATTACCAGGAACAGCAGACCGTTCGGATAAGGGGTGAGGTCCAGTACCCGGGTACCTACGTGCTCGACAGTCGCAATGCCCGTTTGACAGATTTGATCGAGATGGCAGGCGGAATGTCGGATTATGCCTTTCCTGAAGGTGCATCCCTTCAAAGACGTATAGAAGAAGATGTGCTCGAAGAGGTTGAGGTGCTCGATACACTGATGATACAAAGAAGGGAGATGATGGAAGAGCAAATGGAAGAAGAGGATCGCAGGCATGATATATTTGACGAAAATGGATATACTACTACACAGGTGGGAATCCGGCTTGAACAGGCGATGAACAGACCAGGGTCTATGCAGGACCTTATTTTAGAGCCCGGTGATGTGATTAACGTACCTAAAGAACTACAGACCGTCCGGGTTGAAGGAGAGGTACTGCATCCGGTCAGTATTCGGTTCGATGATGGAAGATCTTTTCAGAGCTATATCAATGCTGCCGGAGGAACAACAGATGAGGCACAACGAAGGAGAGCCTATATCGTTTATGCTAATGGAGAAGTGGATCGTACCCGGCGTATTCTTTTTTTCCGGTCTAATCCGGATGTGCGTCCTGGAGCGACTATTTTTATTCCACCAAAGCCTGAGCGGCGTGAGTTGACTCCCCAGGAACGGGTAGGTCTTGCCAGCAGCATCGCTTCCACGGCTATACTGATTGTAACGCTGGTGGATCGATTAAGCGATTGATTTTATAAGTTCTCCGTAGCTGTCTCATGCTGCACGCAGTGTAATATTTGATCCATCATTCTATTTATGAACGATATAAAATTTTTAACTCCTTGAAGAACTCATGATTTGGTTTAACGCCTCATACTTGTGGTTTTTGATTTTGATACCGGTCTTAGGAGGAGGGATCTACCTGATAAAGCGATGGGATAAAGAGAAAAGAAGCCGTTTTTTCGATCAAAGGCTCATTCAACAGCTACAACGAGGTTTTTGGACTCTTGGTGAAAAACTTCGGCTGGGCCTTCTGCTGGGTGCATTTTTATTTTTTGTGATTGGCCTTGCAGGGCCGAAAATTGGTACCGAAGTGCGGGATATTGAGCAGCGGGGACTTGACCTTATGGTTATCCTTGATCTCTCGCGGAGCATGAATGCCGAGGATATTCGGCCGAGCAGGCTTGAAAAAGCCAAGTTTGAAATTCAAAGACTGGTTGAACGTTCAAGGGAAGACCGGATCGGGCTACTGGTCTTTACAGGTGAAGCTTTTGTACAGAGTCCGATGACCCACGATCATTCAGCCCTTCGTATGTTTTTGGACATAGCCGAAACACATCAAATGCCGAGGAGTACAACAAATTTTCGTGCCGCATTTGAAAAAGCCAAAGAGACCTTCGACGGGCTTGAGGAACGTCGGGATGCTGCACGGGTTATCCTGATGATTTCCGATGGTGAGGATCACGGGCCGTCGTATAGCAGTGCCCTCAGAGCGCTCACCAATGACGGTGTGTTGATCTTTACTGTTGGTATTGGTACAGAAAACGGTGCACGTATCCCGATATATGAACGGAGAACCAATGATTTGATCGGATATCATCGCGACCGCCAGGGCCGGGAAGTGGTAACCCGGCTCGAACCGGAAACACTTCGTGAAATCGCGGCAGCCGGGAATGGCAATTATTATGAAATAAATTCAGCTACCTCAGGTATTGATTCATTTTTGGCACGTCTTGAGGATCTGCAACGAGGTGAATTTGCCATACAGGAATATGCAGATTACGTTAATCGTTATCAGCTACTCCTGCTTGTTGGCCTGGGTTTCTTTATTGCAGGATTGCTGGTACCTGAATACAGGAAGCAAGAGGATGAATAAAGCTGGTTAGCAACATGCAGGCCACAAGGTAGCTGGTACAAAGGCAGGTACCTTTTTCTTTACACTATACTTCTTCGGAAATATTATTCAACAAATTGAATGTTTTACAATTTTCAAAGTTTCTAACATAACTTATTGTGATTAAACTTTTTGTACTTGATGTAGACGGATGTATTTCATATCCGTTTAAAACACCAGACTGGGATACATTAACCAAAATCCGGAATCTGAATCTGAAAAGCAGGCAAGAACCGGACATCCCATCTATCACACTTTGTACCGGCCGGCCATATCCGTACGCTGAGGCCGTTGCGCAATGGCTGGATATCCGTCATCCCTTTATTTTTGAAAGTGCCGGACTCTATCACTGGGACGGCAACCGAATCGAAACCGGTATTGGGGGAAATACCGCCAATGGGCAAGGGATGAACTCTATACATGCATTCAAGGAATGGTTGACGGAGTCGGTGATTCCCGATTATCCGGATATATTACTGGAATTTACAAAAATGATGGATGCAGGCGTTGTTTCTCCGAATACCAGCCAGATCGACCAAATTTATAATCGAATCATGGAACATGTTGAAAAAAACTACCCGGAGCTGGAAGTGCACCGGACTGAAATCTCCGTTAATACACTTCTGGCTGGAAACAATAAAGGTACCGGAATTGAATTACTCAGCCGTGAACTGGGTATCTCTTCCGACCAAATGGCCTATATCGGTGATAGTGAGGGAGATCTGCCGGCACTGGAAAAAGTAGCTCGCCCATTCGCCCCTCTGAACGCGATCGAAAGAGTAAAAGAAGTAGCCGAGGTATTGCCTTACGAGACATCCGGAGCAATTCTTGAAGCGTATCAACGCCTTATCAAACAGAATAAATAGAGAGCATTTTCAGTAGATCTGCCGGTTGCATTTTGAAGGCAGAATAGGTAGTTTTGCACGCTTCTGAATTTTAGAGCAAAAAACAGTTTTTAAGCGTATTAAACACACTTTTAAAACCAATCGGACGCATGAATAAAGGAATTGTAGCACAGGTCATCGGCCCCGTCGTTGACGTTGATTTTGAACAGGGACAGCTCCCATCTGTACTCAACGCTCTTTATATTGAAAGAGAGGATTCTTCAAGGCTTTATCTTGAAGTTGCACAACATCTCGGAGAAAACCGGGTACGGACAATCGCAATGGATTCTACTGACGGGCTGGTCAGGGAGGATGAAGTGGTTGATACCGGTGGACCGATTTCAATGCCGATTGGAGAAGATATCCGTGGACGTCTTTTTAATGTGGTTGGTGAATCAATCGACGGAATGAAACAGCCCAAAGGTGAGCGGCGATATTCAATTCATCGGCCGGCGCCGGATTATGAAGACCTGTCGACCAGCGCGGAGATGCTCGAAACGGGTATCAAGGTGATTGACCTGCTATGTCCCTACGCAAAGGGTGGTAAGATTGGGCTTTTTGGAGGTGCCGGTGTGGGTAAAACGGTTTTGATCCAGGAGCTGATTAATAACATTGCAAAGCAACATGGTGGCCTTTCCGTGTTTGCCGGAGTAGGTGAACGGACGCGTGAAGGAAATGATCTTTTGAGGGAATTCCTGGAATCCGGTGTGATTAAATACGGAGATGAGTTTTTTGAGTCGATGGAAAAGGGGGAGTGGGACCTTTCCAAAGTCGACTATGAAAAAATGAAAGAATCGCAGGCGACCCTTGTCTTCGGCCAGATGAATGAACCCCCGGGAGCCCGAATGCGTGTTGCATTGTCAGGGTTGACGGTGGCTGAATATTTCCGCGATGAAGTTTCAAGGGATATATTGCTGTTTATCGATAATATTTTCCGTTTTACACAAGCCGGATCAGAAGTGTCCGCCCTTCTCGGCCGAATGCCTTCAGCAGTGGGTTACCAGCCTACACTGGCAACAGAAATGGGCGACCTTCAGGAACGAATTACATCAACGAAAAAGGGTTCTATTACTTCTGTACAAGCAATTTATGTTCCTGCGGATGATTTGACAGACCCGGCTCCGGCTACAACATTCTCTCACCTGGATGCAACAACGGTTTTGAGCCGGGCCCTGACGCAAATAGGTATCTATCCAGCGGTAGATCCACTCGATTCAACTTCAAGAATTCTTGACCCGAAGGTTGTGGGTAAAGGACATTATGATTGTGCTCAGCGAGTGACAGAAATCCTTCAAAAGTACAAAGATCTTCAGGATATTATAGCCATTCTGGGAATGGATGAACTCTCGGATGAAGATAAAACCGTGGTCGCCCGGGCTAGACGTGTTCAACGTTTCCTGAGTCAACCGTTTTTTGTAGCAGAGCAGTTTACGGGCCAGTCAGGCGAATATGTGAAAATTGAAGATACTATTAAAGGTTTTAATATGATACTGGACGGTGAGCTGGATCATCTGCCCGAGAATGGATTCCACCTGGTTGGTACGATAGAACAGGCTATCGAGAAAGGTGAACGGTTGACAGCCGAGGCAGAAGAAGGTGAAAAAGAACAAGCCGCAGCATAATCACTAAATTGACTTATGGCCAATACATTTCATGCTCAGATTCTTACACCAAATGGAAAAGTGTTTGAAGGAGAGGTATTTGGGGCTAAAGTTCCGGGAACGTCTGGCAGTTTTGAAATGAAGTTCAATCATGCCCCTATCATTTCTACCATTGATATAGGCAGTGTCCGTATAATCACCCGGGATCTTGAGGAACACCACTTTGCTGTCAGCGGCGGGTTTGTTGAGATGAATAATAACAAAATGACACTTCTTGCCGAAGCGGCAGAACATGTCAAAAATATCGATAAAGACCGGGCTATTCGTGCGAAAGATCGGGCACTCAGGGGGATCAATGAAAAAAAACCGGAAAGGGAAGATTTGAACTTGGCATTGAAAAGAGCTCAGAATCGATTAAAACTTCTTGCGAAATATGGACCGGGATAAGACCGGATTACAAAGGTTTCAAAAAGAGTATAACATCATTTCCAATAAATTCAGGTTCGGCTTCCCATCGTTTACCCAGCCACCGGAATGATTTGTGTGAATAAAATACGACATGTGTGTCATCATTTTTGTAATGCCAGTCTTTAAATGTGTTGTTATCCGGATATAATTGGGTCATAATGCCCAGTATGCCTCCCGGTTTTAAACAGTTCCAAAGCCTTTCGAATTCTTCCAAGGGATGAAAAAGATGTTCGGCAGTTTCAGATGTTGTGATAAAATCATACTGATCACGAAAGACCTTTGGCCGGTTTGCATAGAAAACATCATACAGTGCCATGTCGTGTCCGGCCTCTTCAAACATGACACTTAACGTTGGTCCGGGACCTGATCCAAAATCAAGCCCTCTTGAAGCAGGTTTCAGCCGGGAATTGACAGGTTCAAATAATCTGCTCAAAAAAGCACGGTATTCCGGGTCGACCGGACTGTTTTCGTGCAATTCATATCGTTGAAATTCTTGTTGCGGTGAGAGCCGTTGATCCGGGGGTACAAAAATGACATTACATTCCGCACAATGAAAGTAATCGCGTTTGTATTCGTGTCTGGTATCATCTGAATGCAAATGAGTTGCGCCGTTGTATTGGCAAAAAATACAGGATTGAGGCATTCTTGCTTGACCTTAACTCAATTTTCAGCTTCCATCGGCCGAATGATTTCAGCCAGCTCGTTACCATTATGGTTGGAAATGGCTGCATACCAGTTTCCATTCCACTTCCAGGAAACAACATGCTTGTCGTGAACATTGCGGATGTGAAAATCATCGTATGATTCACATTTTCGAACAGCTTCAGGATCTCTTTTAAGTGACTTGAAATTTTCCAGTGAGTCGACCATGAAAGCAAATACTACGATATATTCATCGGAATCGGGCTGGTAGTATTGAAAAACAGGGGTTTTGTAATCGGATGTAAAATCCGAATATGTAACGGCCTGAAGTGAAGCACCTTCAATGACCGGCATTTTTATATCCAGCCCATATTCATGATTCAAATGCTGACGCGCTTCCGTTAAAGAAGGAGGCTGCCATCCGGCTGTTTGCAAGCCGGCAGTTTGTTCACTGAAGTGGGTAAATGCAAGCTCTTCGACACTTTGAGCAGAGTCAAATACCGGTGAAAATCGGTCGAGAAGTTCAAGAGTAAGAACTGAGATAAAAAGAACCACTGCAGCAGCAACGGCTGTCCTGTAGAATCGAATGGACTTGCGGGGAGGTTCACTTTGTGCTAGATCAGGGATTTCCACCGGATCGGAATCCCGATTAACCGTTTTTTTATCACGGGAATTTGTCAAAGAAATAATATCTGGAACTGTATTTTTCTTACCGGTTTGTCCGGATTCTTCTGATTCTATAAAGCGTTGGATCCTGTTGCGTAATCTATCAGGTGCTTTGGAACGTCTGAACCGGTGTTGAAGGAATATTTTGAGGTTTTTTTGACTCTGATATGCATTTCTGACTTCAGCGTCTTTGCGTATATATTCCAGGAAGGCTTGTTTTTCTTCGGTACTGGCTTCACCATCAATAACAAGCGGTATAAGACTGATTGCCTGTTTTTTCTCTAATGGTTTCATGTTTTGTACTTCATTTTACGCCGATGTGATGTGGCACCATTTATGTGCAGGATATCAAAAATATAACATGAACCGAAACGAAACGGTTCCAAAAAATTCAACTTATTTTTGAAAAAGAAATGATGCAAAATACGACCATGGATTGATCCGAGGTGGCTTGGCTGAAAATTTTATTTTATTTCCGGTTTGTGGATGCGTGAATTGAATTCTGGCGGAAAACAATGATGGTGATTGGCTGTGGCTGCTTCGAACACCGTATTTATGATCGCCAGGCAGGGGGTACCCGGCATGGGCAAATTGTGCCCTGATCTGATGGGGTCTGCCGGTTAGTAGCTGAACCTGAAGCAGGGACAAGTTACGATTGGAGTCACTCGATTTTTTTACATAACTCAATTCCGCTCTTTTTCCGGAGGAATCTGTCACAGTTACCCGGTTTGATTCGGGATTTTTAGAGATGTAGTTCATAAGCACCCCGTTGGGTGGTGTATCTCCTTCCACCACAACCAGATAGAGTTTTTGAAACAGACGTTGCCGGATTTGTTTGGATATGTTTGAGGCTGCCGCGTGATTTTTGCCCAGTACCATTACACCTCCGACATGGCGGTCCAGCCGGTGCAAGAGCCCCAAAAATGCAGGTCGGTTAACTCTGGATTTGTCTGAAAGATACGTTTTACAGAGTGAGAGCACGTCAGGATCACCTGTATGATCTTCCTGGGAAAGCAGATTCACCGGCTTGTTGACGACCAACAGATGTGAATCTTCATATATAATTTCAATTTCAGGATTTGTACCCGTTGTACTTGACATCAGCTTGAAACGTAAGTGTTGTCCTTTTTCAGGATCAGCCAATTTTAACCGTTATAAAAAACGAATAACAAAATTGTTGCATAAACGTACCCTGAAATCCCGTATTCACAAAATTCTTTCTATCTTATACAACAAGTGAATATGGATACAATGCTCAAAGAAAAAATCGATCATCTTCCACGCAATCCGGGTGTATATCTGTTTAAAGACGGTGGCAGCAGTGTATTGTATGTGGGAAAAGCGAAGAGATTGCGAAACCGTGTTCGTTCATATTTTCAGGATTCGAGACATCATGACGACCGGATTCACGTAATGATTTCAAAAATTGAGGATCTGGAAGTCATTGTCACTGATTCAGAAGCAGAAGCGCTGATCCTGGAAAATAATCTGATCAAAAAATATCAGCCCCGATATAACATTATGTATCGGGATGACAAGTCGTATCCGTATATTTGTATTACCCGCAATGAAAGGCCAAGAGTGTATCCAACACGAACTGTCCAAAAAGACGGAAGCCGTTACTTTGGCCCGTATGACCACGTAGGCCATATGAGAAGAATGCTGGAAACCATTCGCAAAGCATTCGACCTTTGTACCTGTGCAGTCTCACCTCGAATGGTGGACAAAACACGGGGAGCTCCCAGGTGGTATTCCTGCTTCGACGATTACCTTCAGAATTGTTCTGGTGATATTGAACCAGAAAGGTACAAGGCACTGATTGAAAAAGTGGAGCAAATGCTAAACGGAAAGACTGAAGAACTTATACGGGACCTTAAAGAAGAGATGGAGTGGGCTTCCGAAGCACTTGAGTTTGAACATGCGGCTCATCTGCGTGATTCATTGCAGTCTGTGGTTAAATATAACCGGAAAATGAAAATGGTTGCCGAGAAAGAAGTTAACCGCGATCTGTTTGCACTCTCGCAGGATATTGAACTCGGGGAAGCTTGCGGTGTTCTGTTTAAGATTCGGGAAGGTAAGTTGATCGGTAAATTCCACAGGTTTTTAAAAAATATAGGGGAGAGAACTGTCGGGGAGATGTTGCAGTCGTTTGCAGAGGATTATTATACAGGCCAGTATGCAGGTGCTATTCCGGACGAAGTTTATGTTAGTCATGAATTTCCGGAACCGGATCCGCTATTGGAATATTTGTGGCAGCAGCGGGGAAGAAAAGTACCGATCCATCAGCCGCAAATTGGTGAAAAAAAACAGTTAATCCGGATGGCCGAGTCGAACGCCTCACTGGTGTTGGGTGAACGAAGACTGGAAAAAGAAAAAGCCGAACGGGACCGGATACCCAAAGCAGTCAAAGATTTAAAAGAATATTTGCACTTGCAGCGGCTGCCTCGCCGGATTGAATGTATTGACAATTCCAATATTCAGGGAAGTGACCCGGTAGCTTCTGTTGTAAGTTTTGTGGATGGTAAACCCCGTAAAAACGAATATAAAAGGTTTCATGTAAAGACGGTTACCGGTGCCGATGACTACGCTTCTATGAAAGAGGTCGTGAGAAGGCGTTACAAAAGAGTACAGAAAGAGCGCGATCAGCCGCCGGATTTGCTCTTGATTGACGGTGGCCGGGGACAATTAAATGCCGCGCTTGAGGCCCTTAAAGAGATTGAATTCCTGGACAATATTGAAGTAGCAGGTATTGCTAAACGTCTGGAAGAAGTCTATATTCCAAAAAAGGAAGAACCTGTAATGATTCCGAAGACGTCGCCTGCCTTGAAGCTTTTACAGAGAGCACGTGATGAGGCTCACCGTTTTGCAGTTAGTTTTCATCAAAAACAAAGAAGCAGGCGGACGATCCATACTGAACTGACACAGATTCCGGGCGTAGGGCCCAAAACAGCACGCCTGTTGCTGAAAGAATTCGGCTCGGTAAAAAATATAGCTGCCAAAGGTGAAAAAGAAATTCAGGCAGCAGTCGGTGAGAAAACCGGTGGTGAAATTTACCGTTTTTTTCAAAACAGGGAAGATTTACCCCAATAGTATCCGTATTGATGAATATTAAAAGTACAGGCGGTATCACATCACTGTTTATATCGCATTTATATGTGATAGAAAATAACTGAAACTTTGATTTACATTTGAAGTACAAACTGACAGCTGGCAAGAATAGGGTGATAGAGATTCATGTCACTATATCATTTTGACAGATTTTTCATCAGGTGGCACAGTTCTTTCTTATCTTTAAAATAAAATTGGTTTAAAATTAATAGATAATTCGAATGTCTCGCACAGTTTTGATGTTTTTATAAGTAGTAACTATTGCAGCGTTTCGGAAATTTATTTTAAATTAAATACTATGAAACTTAAAAAATCACAACATATTCCCCGAAACTATGAGAAGATGCAGGATCGTGAATTGGTCCGGATGTTTCGTCGCGAAGGCGATGAAAAGGCTTTTCGCGAGTTGATGAACCGTCATCAGGCGAAGATCTATTCCTATATCTATAGCATGGTGAATAATGGGGAAATTGCAAATGACATCTTCCAGGAGACGTTTACCAAGGTCATTACCAAGATGGACGACACGTACAATGAGCAAGGTAAATGGATCGCCTGGGTTATGAGAATTGCTCATAATGCGACGATCGATTATATAAGAAAACAAAAACGATTCGTCGACGTTAATAATCACTACGACGAGGAGTCGAAAACCGACTACTACGACAGACTTCCGGATGAGGATGCGATGGGTCAACACGAAGAGCTTGAACTCAATGAATCCAAATCGAGATTAATGAAGCATATCTCCGAACTTCCGGAAGAACAACGAACGGTGGTTATGTTGAGACATTATTACGAGATGCCATTTAAGGAAATTGCTGATTTGACAGATGTTTCTATCAACACCGCTCTTGGACGCATGAGATATGCGTTAATCAACTTGAGGAAGATGTTTGACCAGGAACAAAAAAATGAGTCTAACAAGGTATGACGTTCGACGATAATGCGTGTATCCGATACCTCATGAAGGAGATGGATCCCTCTGAGGAGATGTTATTTGAAAAAAAAATGATGGAAGATGAAAACCTCTTGATCGAGGTTGAGAGTCTTCGGAAAGTTTATAAACGGATGGCTGGCTTACCCGACTCGTCTCCGCCACAGGAACTTTGCAACCGGATTATCGAGCAAGCAGCTGAACATTACAACCGGAAAAACAGGGATTACCGGACCTTTTATTTTTCTGCAGCCGCAACAATAGCCGTACTTTTTTTATCGGGTGCATTTCTGATGTATGAAAATGGTACAAGCTCCGGGGAAGAGGGTGATGCATCCCGGGCAACCATCGGATCATCAGCAGCCACTACACCCTCTGCATTTGAACTTCGAACCGAGAGTACTGCCCCAGGCGTTCAGCCCTGGGTAGATCAAAATCAGGAAATCCATTTTAATGACCGGTTTGACTCTGAAAGTGCCGCTGTATTTGATTCTATTTTCAAAAACAGTTATGAAAGACTAAAGCCGCTCCATGAAGCGGATGAACGAAGGGATCGGGCACGCGGACTACAGTTGACTGGATCGAACTGACTGACTCGAAGTGGATGTATATACAGGGTATATACAAAATGTGAATGCCCCACTTGCCTGATAGATACGGGGATCTTGTCTAACATACTGTAATTACACTATTTCAGTCATAGTTTCCTGCCTAAATTGATGTGTATAACTTCTTTTGATTGACAACAGGGTTCGGTTTATATTGGAGTGAAATGAATAAAACTATATCATGGGTATCCTGAATGGGAAAAGTAATATCCATTGCGAATCAAAAAGGCGGTGTAGGCAAAACAACGACAGCCATTAACCTGGCTGCCAGTCTGGCTGCTATCGAACACCCGACACTTATTATCGATGTGGATCCCCAGAGTAATACAACCAGTGGTTTGGGGATTGAACCAAAAACAGTTACCAATTCGATCTATGAGGTTATGATCGGAGGTGTACAGGTAACCGAAGCGATCTGTGAAACGGAACTGCCATATTTGGATTTGGTACCATCTCATATCAACTTGGTTGGTGCAGAGATTGAAATGGTGGATCGCAAAGATCGGGAACGAATTTTGTCATCCTCGATCGAAGGGCTACGGGAAAAATATGATTTCATTATTATCGATTGCCCGCCTTCACTCGGATTATTGACAATTAATGCTCTGACAGGATCCGACGCAGTCATCATTCCGGTACAGTGTGAATATTTTGCCCTTGAAGGGCTTGGCCAGCTATTGAATACCATCAAAATTGTGCGTCAACACCTGAACCCGGATCTTGAAATAGAAGGGGTGCTTTTGACGATGTATGATACCCGTACCCGCCTGTCAAATCAGGTAGCCGATGAAGTGAAGCGTTATTTTGATGACCGGGTATTCAAGTCGGTAATATCCAGGAATGTCAGGCTTGCAGAGGCACCCAGTTTTGGAAAACCGGCCTTGCTGTATGATGCAACCAGTACCGGTTCAAAAAACTATTTGTCGCTGGCCAGGGAATTGATTCAAAAAAACAAGGACTTATTCAAAGACAGCAGTGTGTTGACCAACTAATGGCCGGAGGCTGAATGAGTAAAAAAGTACTTGGCAGAGGGCTGGGAGCATTTTTTCCAGAATATGAAGATGAATCGGAAGCTGGAAAGAAAAAAACCCAATCCTCTTCGGATATTACCCCGGAAGAAAGAGCCAATGTTGTGTTGAATATTCCGGTTGCCCACATCCGTGCCAATCCGAGTCAGCCACGCAAAAATTTTAATGAAGAACGTCTTGATGAGCTTTCAGATTCAATTCATCAACACGGGGTTATTCAGCCGGTTACTGTACGATACCTGGGAGAAAAAAGGTTTGAATTGATTAGCGGCGAAAGGAGGCTGCGTGCAAGTAAACTGGCCGGGTTGAAGGAAATTCCTGCCTATATCAGAGAAGCTAATGATGAACAAACCCTGGCTTTTGCCCTGATTGAAAATATTCAGCGGGAGGATCTCAACCCCCTGGAAGTGGCCATGGGGTATCAGCGTTTGATAGACGAGATGGGATATACGCAAGGGGAGGTTGCCAATAAAGTTGGCAAAAACCGAACAACGGTAACCAATATGATCCGGTTGTTGAATCTGCCAGACTTTATCCAAAAAGCTTTGAGGGATGAGCAAATTTCTACCGGCCATGCGCGTGCACTTATCAACCTTAAAGATTCGGATCAGCAAAAAATACTTTTGAAAAAAATTATTGCTGAGAATCTCTCCGTCAGGGATGTGGAGGAAAGTGCCGGCAAACTTGATAAAAAGAATCAGCAAAAAAAGAAGAAAGGAAGTCAAAACGGGAAAAATCCATTTCTTAAGGAAATTTCCGGTCGATTACGACGTACATTAAGTACGAAGGTTGATGTAAAGGAAAAGCGAAAAGGTGGAGAAATACGTATTTATTATTACTCCGACGATGATTTGGAACGATTGCTGCAACTCTTTGAAAATATCGATTAGTCTTTTTATAGTGTTTCTGACAGGCGGGCTTCATGCTAATACGTATGCTCAGGTGTCTTTTGTTGAAAAGGATTTTATCCTGCTTGAACTGAGAACCTCTCAATACGATCTCTATTCGAATCTTGAAGAATGGACAGGGAATGAAAAAGACTATGAAGATCAGCAAGAGGAATCTGCCCGTGAAGAATATCCCGAACCAAGATCTGTTATGTTTCGATCTATGATGGTTCCCGGATGGGGACAAGTTACCAACCGGCAGATCTGGAAAGTACCTATTATATATGGACTCTTTGCGGGCGTTGGCTATTATAACTATACACTGACCGAGCAGTATCACGGGTATCGAGCTGCTTTTTACAACCAGGACAGGGCAGAAAGGGGGGAAGAAAGTGATTTCAGGTTCGGACCAACGCCTGATTTTATACCTGAAGGCGTTTCCACCCAGGAATTGCGGCGAACCAGGGATAACCTGAGGAACAGAAGGGATTTTAGTTATGTGATTATGTTCCTGGCATATGGGTTGAATGTGCTTGATGCTTATGTTTATGCCCATATGCGTTCATTTGACGTCTCAGATGACCTTTCTGCAAATACGACAATTTCACCGGGAATTCTTGAAGGTGGCACACCGGGAGTTAATGTCCGAATCACTTTTACCCGAAAAGGAAATTGATTTTGCACAATTATTTTTTTTATAGATGTTTTAAACGCTAATTAAAAATGCTATGCCAGACCATTTTAAAGAAGATACGAGCCATGATTTATGGAGCATATTCAAAATTATGGGTGAATTTGTCGATGGATATGATAAATTGTTAAAGGTAGGCCCGTGTGTATCCATTTTTGGGTCGGCACGAATCAAACCGGGTACCCGGTATTATGAAATGGCGGTGAGAACGGCTGAATTGATTTCCGAAAATGATTTCGGGGTCATTACCGGCGGCGGGCCGGGTATTATGGAGGCCGGCAACCTCGGGGCCCACAATGCGGGGGGGAAATCGGTTGGGCTTGGAATTGACCTTGAATTTGAACAGGGGACTAATGAGTATGTACATGCGAAATATGAGATTAATTTCAAATATTTCTTTGTCAGAAAAGTGATGTTTGTAAAATACGCTCAGGGTTTTATCGTTTTCCCCGGGGGCTTTGGCACACTGGACGAAGTTTTTGAATGCCTTACATTGATACAAACCCTGAAAATTGACCGTATTCCTATTGTTTTGATAGGTACCGATTATTGGTCAGGGTTGATTGACTGGATAAAAAATAGTTTACTTGATGAAGGGTTGATATCACAAAAAGATATCAACCTTGTCCATTTAACCGATGATCCTGAAGAAGCGGTTGATATTGTCTGTGACTTTTATAAAAAGAAAGTTCCACAGCCTAACTTCTCATTTTGACTTACGGAACATTTTTGCTTGAATTCGGTTTATATTTATAGCAATTTCTTGCTTACTTGTCAGTTTTAGAATTAGATTAATTGATAAAAATCATTAATTTTGACGCGTTTAATGCATACGTTGTCAATACAGTCCTTAACCTAAAGAAATACATCATGAAATCATTAAGAAGCTTATTTACCACGACAGTAATAGCTTTGTTTGCAATAACCGGGTTTGCTACTGAAGCAAAAGCGCAGGAGGACGGGCGGACGGAAGCTGTTTTGGCGTATAATAATGCAAGGGAGTTGGCTGAAGCCAGACAATTTGTGGATGCAATCGAAATGTATCGGGAGGCACTTGAAATCGCTCAGTCGCCCGATTGTGAAGAGTGTGAAGACATCGCCGGATTTGTAAATGAACAGTTACCACGTGTCTATTTTCAGCGGGGAGCCTCGGCATTTGAGACATTCCGAAACGAACGTTCCATTGAAGCTGCGAACCAGGCGATCGAATATTTTCAAGAAGCTGCAGAAGTGGCAGACGAATTCAATTCTGAACAGGTGTCCACCCGGGCCAGAGGTGTGATTCCCCAGATCTATTACAACCGCTCACTTGTTGAGTATAATGAGGAAAATCATGACCAGGCACTTGAAAGCCTCCAGGCAGCGATCGATCTGAATGAAAACTATACGCTTGCCTATTATCAAAGAGGAATAGTGCTGAACAATAGAACCAATCCGAATCTCGATGATGTAATTACCGCTTTTGATGAAGCCATTGAAGTAGGTGAACGGGTTGGTGACAGTGAAAACGTCGGGCGGGCTCAGCGTAGAGCAGGTAGTGAATTGGTTTATAGAGCTGCTCAAAGCATTGAGGCAGAACAGATTGGACAAGCGCTTCAGTATCTGCAGCGAGCGGAGAATTATACACCAAATAGTGTGGACCTTCACTACCGGTTTGCCGAAGCTTATAACAACCGGGGCAATTACAGTCAGGCGATCGAACATGCCAACCGTGCACTGGAGCTTGAAGGTGGCAGTGTGACCGACAGAGCCAAGATCTATTTTGAGCTCGGCCTTGCCTATAAAGGCCAGGAACAGATCGACCAGGCGTGTGATGCTTTTGAAAATGCAGCATATGGTGACTTTCAGGATCCTGCAATGCATGAACTGGAACATGAGCTTGAATGCGATGGATATGCCGCTGCCGGCGGAAGGTAAATAAAGGTGTATAATACCTCGTTTCGATTGTAAATTTATGCCGGGAAGGACTATTTGATTTCATGTCACGGCAAAATTTGTTCGAAAATATCCTCCTTATATATTGATATTTCAGAATAAAAGCCCCGGAGAACGGGGCTTTTTTTTTTGGAATAATTCCGGGTTACTGTCCCGCACGTCTTATGCCGATTGGCTGATGGGGGCGAGTGCTGTAGTTGGAAGAAGTGCAGCTTATCTGATCACAGGATCGGACAGCAGTCCGGCCCACTTGCCGACCCCTCCTGGCAGACCCTGAAAACAGGAAATTCTTTTGTTCTTTTAGGAAATTCCGTTTTTAATATGAAAAACGGTTTGCATATCTTCCCTTCGCAATAATTTCTACAATTAGTGCAACAATCTTTCAATCATAATGAATGACTTGACGACATGCCCGATTCTACTGTGGATCAACTTGCTGTAAATACAATTCGTTCACTTGCGATGGATGCTGTGGAAGCCGCTCAATCCGGCCACCCAGGCATGCCGATGGGAATGGCTGATGCGGCTTTTGTACTGTGGACCAAATTTTTAAAGCATAATCCAAAAAATCCGAACTGGTTCAACCGCGACCGTTTTGTACTTTCAGCCGGCCATGGTTCGATGCTTCTTTACAGTTTGCTGCACCTGACGGGATATCAATTATCATTGAAAGAGCTGAAGAATTTCCGTCAGCTTCACAGTTTAACTCCGGGCCATCCTGAGTACGGGATTACTCCCGGGGTAGAAACGACGACCGGACCGCTAGGCCAGGGATTTGGTACCGGTGTTGGCATGGCGATGGCTGAAGCACACCTGGCTGCTACCTTTAATTCCATTAAAGAAGGTTTGGTAGATCATTTTGTCTATGCAATTGTAAGTGACGGTGATCTGATGGAAGGAATCTCTCATGAGTCTGCCTCGCTTGCCGGCCATCTGAAACTCGGAAAATTGATTTATCTGTATGATTCAAACAAAATCTCAATAGACGGCTCAACCGACCTTACTTTTACCGAAAATGTAGAGAAAAGGTTTGAAGGATATGGCTGGCATGTTTTGAATGTGGATGGCCATAATCATCTTCAGATTGAAAAGGCTATAGTAAAAGCGCAGCAGGTATCCAATCGGCCTTCTCTGATTGTATGTGAAACCAAAATCGGTTTTGGTTCACCAAATAAGGAAGGAACAGCAGAATCTCATGGCGCTCCGCTTGGGGAAGAGGAGATACGCCTTACGAAAAAAAGACTTAATCTGGATCCCGAAAAAAAGTTTGATATACCTGAAGAAATTAAAAGTTTCTATGAACAGGCTATTGAAAAAGGCCAGGAAGCCGAAAAGGAGTGGAATGGCAAAGTTAACGAATTCAGAAATGAGGCTCCGGAAAAGGCGGCATTATTCGACCTTTACCTTGCCAGGGTATTACCGGATGATCTGGAGGAAATTCTGCCTTCGTTTGATCCGGACCCTTCGGGAATGGCTACACGAAAATCATCCGGAGTTGTATTGAATGCCATTGCTCCGCATATCCCTCAAATTATCGGTGGATCTGCAGACCTGACCGGCAGTAATAATACGGCGCTGGACAGTGTGGATATATTTCAGCCTTCTACACGTCATGGCCGGTATATTCATTTTGGTGTGAGGGAGCATGCCATGGCTGCAGCACTGAATGGAATAGCTCTTCATGGCGGTCTTATTCCATATGGAGGGACTTTTTTAATTTTTTCTGACTATTGCAGGCCTTCCGTTCGTATTGCTGCATTATCAAAAATTCCGTCTATATTTGTTTTTACGCACGATAGTATTGGCCTTGGAGAAGATGGTCCTACTCACCAGCCTGTTGAACATCTTTCAGCTCTCAGGGCGATTCCGAATAATCTTGTATTACGCCCTGGGGATGCAAATGAGACAGCCTGGGCATGGAAAGTAGCAGTTGAACGGACGGATGGTCCTTCACTTCTGGCGTTAACGCGACAATCACTTCCTACGATTGAAAGGCCAGATTACGCCCCGGCTTCACTTGTGAAGAAAGGGGCATATATATTGAGAGATCCGGATGAAGGGGAACCGGAAGTCATTGTGATTGCTACCGGATCGGAGGTCCATTTGGCTGTAGAGGCATCCGGGATTCTTGCCGATAAAGGTATCGCGGTGAGGGTTGTAAGTATGCCCAGTTGGGAACTGTTTGAACAACAGCCACAATCTTACCGGGACGAAGTTCTGCCACCAGAAATCAAAACACGTATATCAGTGGAGGCCGGCGTTACATTTGGCTGGGAGCGCTGGATTGGCGGAAAAGGTATTGCTATCGGGCTGGACCGTTTTGGAGAATCAGGGCCGTATAAAGAGGTTTTTAAGCATGTTGGAATTACAGTTGAAAGGATCGTTGAAGAGGCGGAAAAGATTGTTTGATTCCAATGAATAGACTTTGACTTATTATTTGGCTATCCGATTTCTGAATTAATAGTCGAGTCCGGGTTGAGTAATGCGATAATTCTGTGATTCTTTTTCGCGCTCGACCATCTCCTCAACCTGTATTAATAGTTGTTTGGCATCGTATACGATGCCGTCTTTGATGGTATATGTAATACCTCCGACACGAACAGGTTCGTTATTTTCATCAAGGCGAATGGATCCTGTACCATACAGGACTTTAATATTTTGAAGGGGATTTTCGTCCAGGATAATCAGGTCAGCAAGTTTGCCAACTTCTATCGTACCGAGTTTATCATCAACACCCAGCACCTCTGCCCCCCGAAGAGAGGCCGACTGAAAGATTTCCAGCGGATGGAAGCCGGCTTCACGAAATAGTTCCAGTTCCCGGATATAGGCAAAGCCGTAGAGTTTATAAATATACCCGGCGTCGGAGCCGACTGTCACTATGCCGCCGCGGTTTTTGTATTCATTGACAAATTCCATCCAGATCCGGTAATTTTCTCTCCAGACAGTTTCCTCTTCGGTGCCCCAGTCGAACCAATATGACCCGTGAGCCTGACGGCTGGGTTTAAAAAACTCCCATAGTGAGGGCAAGGTATATCGTTCATGCCACTCTGCCCTGCGTTCCCGCATCAGGTCACGGTTTGCTTCGTATATAGTGAATGTTGGGTTGATCTCAAAGTCGAGCTCCAGCAGTTCTTCCATGACATAGTTCCAGTGGCTGCTGTAAGGAGGAGCAGCCTGCTTCCAGAGTTGTCCGGCCGCTGCAAACCGGTGTTGTTCATTCATGTAATTATAGTCGAGCGGAAAGTCCTGAATCGTACGGTCTGTGAACAATGCTTCAGGAAGACCGTACCAATGAGTCATACCCTGCAAGCCCATACGTGCGGTATCGAGAGCATTTGCATATGTTACTCTTGTTTGTGCATGGTGTGCCATAGAACCGAGGCCAAGGCTGTTGGCTTCGTCCAGAGCGGCTTCAAAGATGTCAGGGCGGGCACCAAAGAATTTGATACCGTCGGCGCCGGCATCGTGAATCATCCGAACCCAATGACGGGCTTCATCGCCAGAGAGGATTGGTCCGCTGTGGCCCTGGCCAAAACTGATATAGGCGAATTTACGTGGAGCGGTTATTTCATTAAATTGGCTTCGTTCCCGCTGGCGAAGAGTCCATTGCATACCATTTGCAGAAGCTGGTTCCCGAATCGATGTGATACCGTGTGCAAGCCACAGCTTGTAAACATATTCAGGTACCGTACCCTGTGCCGTTCCTCCTGTATGAGCATGCATATCAAAAAAACCGGGAAGAATGTACATACCGTTTGCTTCTATCACCTTGTCGTTTTCCCTGGTTTGCGGTCGCCTCTGATCTTCGACAGGCAGACCGGGGAAACCAACATTCCGAATGGCTGTAATAACATTCTCTTCAATCACGATATCCACAGGGCCGGTCATAGGTGATCCTGTTCCATCGATCATATTGACTCCCTGTATGATTAATCTTTCAAAAGGGCCTTCGCCATTCGTACGATCCGGAGCATCCGGCATTTGAGCCACGCTGAGTGCAGGCAACAAACCGTATAGCAGTAATGTGGACAGAAGAAAACCGAGTAAAAAAAGATTCGAAAAATTCATTGTACGGGTTAATAACGGTTTGTTTTTGTGCAAAGAAGGCGGATTTAAGATTGCATAATACGGATTTGAATAAAAAAATTGGAAAAGCAGAATTATTCAATAAAAATTTGTAACAAAAGTGGTTCCCAACACTCTTGTATAATAGAACTTTGAATAAGGTTATTCCCCTTCTGGTTTAACAACCAGATACTCCTACACTCTGAAACCTAATGCATCGAACCCCGGAATTGATAGTTCCGGGGTTTGTTTTTTGTGGGATCATTTAACCATGAAGAGGTTGTACTCAACAGGTTTGGAGTTTCCGGAATCATTGAGCCTGGCTTCACCGCGGAAATCAATCACTTCACCTCCCAAAAATCTGCGGGCGACTCTTCTGGAGAATGAACCGAGTTCCCGTAGAATTGAAAATTTTTCTTCATCGGTTACACGTTCAAATCGTACCACATCTCCGTTTTGCATTCTCAAATCCAATTCCCGGGGTATATCTTCGCCAAAAGCATCACTTCTGCGTTCACGTTGAATACGATTCACTCCTTGCAGTGATACAGAACCGTTGCGGTTTTGCAATCGGTAACCGATGGTTCGCAGGTCCGGAGCTCCATCGGCCAGAAGAAAATAGTACAGATCCCAATCGGACGGACTCTGATGCGAAATGAACCGATATCCGCTGTGCAGCAACTTGGAGGTCATCTGATCCTGGTAGGTATGGTCCATATATACTGTCCCTGATACATTTCTTCTGACATTATTTACCGCAATATGGCCGCGTACCTCCGCATAAGGAATATGTGTCAGAATCCCGACCTTTTCATTGTTAATAGTATAATTGCCATCTGCCCACCTGAAACCGGATTGGATATTGTAAAATCGCAAGTTAATATCGTAGGTGTCACCGTCCTTGGAGGTTTGGATAACAATAGAGTGTTCTTCAGGCAGTTTGCCCCTGAAATAAATTTCCCTGTCTTGGCGTAATCTGAACTCATAGTTTTCCTTGTCCTGAACCAGTCTTTCAATTGGGAATTCACGTTGAAGCTGATAAAGTTCACCATTGAGATTGTTGATTGAAACACGGATACCACTTACAGGCGATTTCATTCGCCCGAAATTTGCGACATTAAAGATGATATGAGCTTTTATGCCATTATTGAGATATAGTTGGTAATTCCAGAATTCGTTAAAATAACGACCTTCAAGCGTCTTGGCCCAAATATCATCGGCATGAAGAGATTCAAGTTCGCCATCCGGATTTTGAATCTGGGCAGAATTTAAACCAAATGAAACGAAAAATAGCGCGGCTGTAAGTATCAGTCGGGAGATCATAAATAGATTTTTATATATAAAAGTATTAAACCCATATAATTGATCAAATGTTCCGGTAATGGTTGTTCGGTTTTTCTGTGATGTAATTGAATCTTGATTTAAACAGAACAGTAGATAATTATTAAAACATAAAGATAATGATCGGCATTGTTAAGCAAGAGCCTGGGTTTATTTTCTTAAGCTGGTTTTCAAATTTAACGTATAAAATTCAATTTAGTTATACGGTAAAAGACGG
>SLOU01000240.1 GCA_007132385.1 Balneolaceae bacterium
ATATTGAAAAACTATTTCACTTATATTCTTTTGAAATAAAGATGGTATCATTCCCCCAGTCTAATATCAAACAGGATGTCTGAAAGACGGAAACATAAGAATAGACAAGATTTTATACCTGCCCGGGAATCCGCTTTTTTTATTCGTTTCTTTGGCTGGTATACAAAAAGACTTTTCATCCACCGTTTTAAACATATATGGTTAAAACAACACTATTTCCCGGATTCAAACAGCCGAACAATTTATTATCTTAACCACTCTTCCTGGTGGGATGGAATCACTCCCCTGCTTCTCAATCAATATCTTTTTCGTCAAAATGCCCGTGCGATGATGGAAGATAAGCAAATGAAACAGTATAAATTTTTCCGGTGGATCGGGGCTTTTTCAGTCTCGTTGAATGAAACACGAGGCTCGGTTCGATCACTGCGATATGCCGTCAAATCGATGCAACGGGACAATGCCAGTTTGTTTATTTACCCGGAGGGAAAAATCGTGCCTTTTTCTACATCTCAACCGGAATTTCAAGGTGGCTTAAACTGGCTTTACCGACAACTTCCGGAGGTGGAAGTTGTGCCCATTGGCACTTATATACACACGCTGCGGTACAATCGACCGGAAATTCATATTCAGATAGGAGAACCGGTTCAGGTTAATAAACGTTTAGGGCCTGGTTTACAGACCACCCTCGAAAAAGCACTGCAAAAACAGCTCATTGAGCTTCATCAATACGGTGGTTTTGACGACGCCTATTTTCTGAAATGGTTTTAATCAGATATTTCACGGACTGATCCCGCAAGCCTATCCCCTTTCTCACACCTGTGTATATCACAATAGTTATTGCCAATATGCAACAAACGTGATGAAAAAGGGGATTAATTTAACTTATAATTATACTTCGACTTCAATATTCGGTTTGCAAGTCTTAATCCCGAACCATTTATAAATCGGGCACCATGACAAACCACCCGTTATGATAAAAACGAGTCCAAGCAGGCCAAACCAATTTTCGAATGCTATACCTGCAATCAATATAATGGACCCCAAAGTTACCCGTATAATTGAATCCAGGTTACCAACATTTTTAATGCGGGGTTTGCGATTTCTATCTGGCTTCATAACTATCACCTTTTCAATTGATTAAAAATCTATCGATTTTGACAATCTGTAAATTTCATGAATACAACTTGTTTCTGTATTTCACTGATTATGTTACTGAAATACATTTTTTCTTTTTGCAGTGTTAAAGATATATCGGGTGTAGGGGTAAGTACTACAAAATCCGGTTTTTAAACTGGTAACCTGTATAATTGATGATTGACAACCAAAACAGGTTTGAAACATCATCAATTCCACTTGGGAGATAATTACCAGGCGGAGCTCCGACACCAAATCCGTTTATTCTTACGGGGTGATCGACTTTCCCCGGCAATAGTTTTGTTTTAACTCAGACTATCTTCATACTCATTGAATCAAAAAAACTAGAATTATCTCAATGCCTGAACTGAAAAACCGTATCAAAGATGTTAAAAGCAGACCTGTATATTATGAAAATATACTGACTGAAATTTATGCAAGTTCGAATGATGCATCACAGGCGGTGGCAGATGAGATTAGTAGTTTGGTCAAAAAAAGGAACAAACAAAATGAAAACACCGTCCTTGGTCTTGCCACCGGGTCTACCCCCGTAAAAGTATACGAGGAACTGGTTCGACAGCATAAAGAGGAAGGCCTCAGTTTTAGAAAAGTAATAACCTTCAACCTGGACGAATATTATCCGATACAACCTGACTCTCTGCAAAGTTATGTTCGTTTCATGAAAGAGCATCTGTTTGATCATATCGATATTCCTGAAAATCAGATTCATATTCCGGATGGTACCCTGGAACCGGAAAAAATAGATGAATATTGTAAATCGTATGAGCAAAAAATTAGTGACGCCGGAGGTATCGATTTACAACTTCTGGGAATCGGGCGTACCGGTCATATCGGTTTTAATGAACCGGGATCCAGGCCCGACTCACGTACCCGATTGATTACACTCGATGTTGTAACCCGCAAGGATGCCGCAAGTGACTTTTTCGGAGAAGAATACGTACCCCGACGTGCGATAACAATGGGAGTCGGTACAATTCTCGATACAAAAAAAGTGATATTAATGGCATGGGGAGAAGACAAAGCACCTGTTATCCGGGAAGCTGTCGAGGGAGAAATAAAGGAAAGTATTCCCGCAACCTATTTACAAAAACACGATAATGCGCATATTGTTCTGGACGATTCCTCTTCGACCCAACTGACAAGAGTCAATACACCATGGATCCTCACCTCCTGCAAGTGGAATGAAGAATTAACACGTAAGGCAGTAGTATGGCTTTGCAGAAAACTCGATAAACCTGTACTTAAACTCACTGATGAGGATTATAATGAAAATGGTATGGGGGATCTGCTTACATCAAGCGGGCCGGCTTACAATACTAACCTGAAAATTTTCAACCAACTGCAGCACACCATAACCGGCTGGCCTGGCGGTAAACCGAATGCGGATGATACCAACCGGCCGGAAAGGGCAACTCCGTTCCCAAAGCGAGTTGTGATCTTCAGCCCACATCCGGATGATGATGTAATCTCCATGGGTGGCACCCTCATTCGGCTCGTTGAGCATGGACATAAAGTTCATGTAGCGTATCAAACTTCCGGCAATATTGCAGTTTTTGATGACGATGTAATCCGTTTTGCCGATTTCGTGACAGACTATGCCGAAAAGTTTGATATCTCCGGAACCGGCGCAGACGAACTCTTTCGTGAAATCCAGGAATTTTTGAAAAACAAACAGCCGGGTCAGGTTGATTCACCGGAAATTCAATGGATTAAAGGGTTGATTCGACGCGTTGAAGCCAAAGCAGCCGGACGTTATTGTGGGGTGCCGGTAGAAAACCTGCATTTTCTTGATATGCCTTTCTATGAAACCGGTCGTGTGAAGAAAAAACCAATTTCTGAGGAGGATGTACAAATTATTGTCGATTTACTTCGCGAAATAAAACCACATCAGGTATATGCAGCCGGTGATTTGTCAGACCCTCATGGAACGCACCGGATCTGCTTAAAAGCAATTTTGGCAGCTCTTGAGATGTGCAGACAAGACGACTGGATTGACAATTGCTATGTCTGGCTCTATCGCGGTGCCTGGCAGGAGTGGGATATAAATGAAATAGAGATGGCAGTACCGTTGAGTCCTTTCGAACTGGCAAAAAAACGCCGGGCGATCTTCAAGCACCAATCTCAAAAAGACCGGCCGCTCTTTCCGGGTCCTGACCATCGCGAATTCTGGCAACGTTCTGACGACCGCAATCGAGGAACAGCTATACTTTATGACAAGCTTGGCCTGGCAGAATACGAAGCCATCGAAGCCTTTGTCCGATTTAAGGGGGGAATAAAACCTGTATCATAAGTTTTGAATCGTAAAAAAATCCCATTTTATGTCAAAGAATACCCCGATGGCACTGTCCCGGGATTGGTCGTTCATTCCTATCAAATAAACTATAAATCAATGTGCTTTTAGCCAGTTATCCGCCACTCCTATATCCACTTTGAGTGGTACATCAAGGTCTGCAGCCGATTCCATTAGCTGTTGAATCATCCCTGAAACTTCTTCACTCTCTTCTTTATACAGTTCAAAAACAAGCTCATCGTGAACTTGTAACAACATTCTTGTTTTTCTTTTTTCTTCTCTCAATTTCTTTTGAATACGTATCATCGCAACCTTGATAATATCGGCAGCCGTTCCCTGGATAGGCATATTTATGGCTGTCCGTTCGGCATAGCTGCGCACATTCCAGTTTCGGGAGTTTATATCCGGAATATACCTTCTCCTGCCCATCAGCGTCTTTACATATCCGTTATCCTGTGCATATTTTTTTGTCTCCTCGATATAAGCCCGGACACCTGGAAAACGCTGAAAATATTGATCAATCATCTCTTTCCCCTCGCTGTTGCTGATTCCCAGCCTCGACGACAATCCGTAGGCGCTAACTCCATATGGTATTCCGAAATTCACTTCTTTTGCTTTACGCCGGTGATCGGCTGTTACTTCCTCCAGGCTTTCAAGCCCAAAAATCTCTTTTGCTGTGCGGGCATGGATATCTTCGTCATTTCGAAAGGCTCGAATCATATTCTCATCCCCTGAAATGGAAGCTATCACCCTTAATTCTACCTGTGAGTAGTCGGCCGCAAGCATCCTGTATCCTTCATCCGGAACAAATGCCTTACGAATCTCACGGCCGCGTTCGGTACGAATAGGTATATTCTGCAGGTTAGGGTTTGATGAAGAAAGACGTCCGGTTGCTGCCACGGTTTGATTAAAATTTGTGTGAATCCGTCCCGATTCTTCGTTAACCATTTTCGGCAACGCATCTACATAGGTCGACTTCAATTTACTGAGGCTGCGGTAGTCCAGCACCCATGCCGGTACCTCATAATCGTTTGAGAGCTTTGCCAGGACTGACTCAGCCGTTGAATATTGGCCTGTTTTTGTTTTTTTCCCGGCCGGAATCTTCATTTTTTCAAACAACACTTCCCCCAGTTGCTGTGGAGAGTTGAGATTAAACTCCGTTCCTGCTTTTTCAAAGATTTTCTGCTCTACCTCGATCAGGTCTTTGTTTAACTGTTCGGAAAATTCCTTCAGTAGCTTTCTGTCAAGTTTTACCCCACCCAGTTCCATTTCTGCAAGTACCGGAATCAACGGAAAGTCAACATCATAGGCAATTTCCAGCAATTCATCCTCTTTGAGTTTTTCGCAAAGTACTTCATACAGTTGAAGTGTTATATCAGCATCTTCACATGCATAGTTAACAATTTCATTGTATGGCAATTGATCCATCGTCTTTTGACTGCGTCCCGATCCGATCAAATTCTCAATAGGAATCGGCTCATAACCGAGATATTTCCCTGCAAGACTGTCCATTTTGAGTTTTTGATTGGCATCGAGTAAATAGGCCGCTACCATCGTATCAAAAAGTTCTCCCCGGATTCTCAGCCCCTGCTTATGCATCACGATATAATCGTACTTCAAATTGTGAGCAATTTTGATCGATTGTTCATCCTCAAACAACGGTTGGATCAATCCGCTGACTTCATGACCGGAAAGGGCATCCCCGACATTCATCGGTATATACCATGCTTTACAGGGTTCTGCCGATAATGAAATTCCTACAGGATTGGCCAGAATTGGATCGCTTGAATCGGTTTCAGTATCAAAGCAGATCTGCTTGGCTCCCAGGAGTTTGTTAACCAGCTCCTGGATTTGATCCCTGTTGACAGCTAATTCATAAGTCACATTTTTATCATCGAACCGATTCTTGTTGTCATCCTCTTTGTTATCATCATCTGCTCTGAACAGGTCCGATTGGCCGTCAGGATCAATATTCAAATATTTTTTCGTCAGTGTTCGAAATTCCATTCGTTTGAAAAACAAACCCAGTTCTTTTGTTTCAGGCCCCTTCCATACTAATTCATGCCAGTGGACGACATCGGGCACATCCGTCTTTATCTTAACCATTTTTTTGGCATGGAGTGCTTTATCACCGTGTTTAGTTAATCCTTCACGCTGGCGTTTCGCTTTGATATTGGGAGCTTCTTCAATGGCTTTTTCCAGGCTTCCATACTTGTTGATCAGTTTAGGTGCCCCCTTCTTCCCTATTCCGGGAACCCCCGGAATATTGTCGGAAGTATCTCCCAGGATAGCTAGTACATCGACCACCTGGTCGGGGTAGACCCCGAAATAATCCTTGACCCCTTCAGGATCGATCAGGTCGAATCCACCATTTCTGTTGTCCGGTTTTACCATGGTAATATGCCCTTGCACCAGTTGCATAAAATCCTTGTCGGGGGTTACCAGGAATGCATCCACGTCCTCTTCTTTGGCGTGATGAGCCAGTGTGCCAATAATGTCGTCCGCTTCATAACCGTCCTGTTCGAGGTTCTGAATACCGAATCCGGAAATCATCTCTTTGATGAGCGGGATACCAACCTGCAGTTCTTCCGGTTGAGGTGGACGATTCGCCTTGTAATCTTCATCCATTTTGTGCCGAAACGTAGGTGCACTCGTATCCCATACGACGGATATATGAGTCGGTTTTTCTTCTTCCAGAAGTTTAACAAGCGTATTGGCAAATCCCAGAATCGGCCCTGTTGGTATTCCTTCTGAATTTTTCAGCCTGCTGTTGATGAATGCAAAATGCGCACGATACGCCAATGCCATTCCATCCAGCAAATAAAGTTTCTTACGGTCGTTATCTTCAGACATATCTATTTAACCGGGTTGACAAGTTTGGATACAACACGACATCAGGTTTGGAATTTATGAATTGAAGACGCCAATTTCCTGTTCCTGAACGTTGTTATGAAAATAGTACTGATGACAAAACTAATATGCCGTGAGCTTCAGACAGAAAATCAAATGATAGGGTCACAATGAAAAAATCAAAAACTTTTTGCGTACTTTTTCGTAGACGTGTTTAAATCAACATCGATCTGATCATGAGTTTAAAAAACGAAGCACAATCGGCTTTAAAGGATACCAAGCAGTTTTACCATGAATATATTTCCGGGATGAGCCGTGAATCGATCGGCCGCGACCTTCAGGCCGATACAGCACGGTTAAAAGAACTTTATTACGAAGCCATTGAAAGCCAGAAAAGAGCCGGAGATTCGGCTGAACTCTCCGGCATTCAAAAATTTTACCGTTTTTTTCTTTCACTCACACAACGTCTTAACCCAACACGGAGACTGATTTTCGGCTTGGCTTGTATCAGTTTTATATTTCATTATTTTTTCTCGTTGATTGGACTGACCGGTTATGTTCTGCATCCTCTGTTGCTGCCGGCTTCTTTTCTTGGAATTATGGCGATTCTAATGGTGGAACTACTGGAAAAAACCGACGTAAAACGAGAGCTCGATCTGGCAAGAGATATCCAATTAAGCCTGTTGCCGGCTACGGAACTGAGAAATAAAAACCTGGAAGTATACGCCTTTGCAAACACAGCCAACGAGGTCGGTGGCGATTATGTTGATATCATTAAAACTGACAAAGGAACATATGTAGTCGTTGCCGATGTTTCGGGCAAGGGACTAACTGCAGCTCTATATATGGTGCGTCTGCAGGCATTGGTACACCTGCTGATCGAAAAATATCAACCTTCTCCAAGGCAATTATTTCTGGAACTGAATAACTACGTCAAATCAAACAAAAGTGATAAAACCTTTGTAACCGGTTGTGCTGCCTTTTTCCACGATGGAGATAACAAATTTGACTTTGCTCGTGCCGGGCATAACTATCCAATTGTATATAGCAAAGAAAACGATACGACTTTTCACCTCCGAACCGATGGCCTTGCACTTGGAATGGCGTCTAACCAGGTTCTCAAACACCAGCTTCAGGAAAAAACCTACCATTTCAAACCTGGTGACAGTATTCTTTTTTATACTGACGGGCTTACAGAAGCACGCAATGAACTCGGTGTGGAGTTTGGTGAAAAGGAGCTTGATACCCTTATGTCCATTTATGGCACACTTCACGCCAAATCGATTTCCATGAAAATTCAGTCATCCCTCGAAGCCTTCATTGGACGTGAGAAACCGAAGGACGACATCACTTATGCCGTAGTTCACAATCTCGGAGTCACTGAAATTAAATCGGTCAGTGACAAAAGAATGTAATATTGGCAAGCTAAAGTCAGTATTTACAGTTGAAAATTCTTCAATATCAAAATTTTTTGAACAAATAGGCATTTCCGGAACATCATACATCCGGCCAATGGATTGTCGGGAAATTACTCTCAATGTATAGGAGAGTTTATGACACTATTTGACCAACATCATTTTGCGGGTGTCGATACCATCCGGGGAGTGCAGGCGATAAAAATAGACACCACTGGATAACGCACTCGCATCGAACTCCTTGCGGTGCAAACCCTGTTCTCTCTCTCCGTCAAATATTTCCATTAGTTGCCTGCCGAGTACATCATGTATGGTAATCCGAACATTTGCAGACTGAGGAATGTTGTACTCGATCGTTGTGGAATGATTAAATGGATTCGGATAATTCTTTACCAGTTTAAAATTTTCGGCAACCGGCCTGTCGGGAAATTCAATATCCTCCACTTCCCTGAACCCGATCTGGTTTACAGCCATTAAGAAGTTATTGTTATTCTGAAATGAAAGCCACCCGGACTGTACTCCATCTTCATAAATACCCAATAATGTTCGGATCGGGTAGTAGTCGGTGTTCGTCTCATCTTCTGAACCACCATCAACCAAAAACTCCAGGTACAATCCTCCCTGGTCCTCTATAACAGCAATTTCAACAAAATACTCCTCGCCTTCAAAAATTTCCCATTCGGTGCTGTTCACACCGATAAAATTTTGACCCACAGAAATATCATTCGCTGTCAGGTTTTGAGTCGCTATCACTGGTCCGGGAAGCAAAACATCCGGATTTTGCTGACTGGGAACCGTATCTCTCAAGCGCAATTCAAGAAGGCCATTTCCCAGAACCGCCCCTTCCCTTGTGTTTATATTATAACTTACACTTTGCACGGCTGAATCGAATGTCGGGGATATTCTCAGCGCCATGGAAGATACTGGCGGATCATCATAATCGGGTAAAGGAAAAAAGGCTGCAGGGCTTTGGTGATAGACCAGGGGTTCTATCGTCAGATTCGTCGGAGTCCAGTCACCGCTGTAAGTGAATGTCCGGCTGTCTGTCGGCCGGCCGCTTCCGGAAGTTGTCGCTTCGCCATTGACCGATATCAGAACAATTTCTTCATATATGCCATCTTCTTCAAACCTGTGAACTCCCGGTCCGGCCGGTTCAAACCGGTACAACACATCACCAACC
>SLOU01000243.1 GCA_007132385.1 Balneolaceae bacterium
TTACAATGACCTTTAAAAAGGAGTTTCTAATGAAAATGAATAAAATGATCGACCACACATTCCTTAAACCGACAGGAATGAAAGAAGACATCGACCAATTGCTTGATGAAGCGATTACATATAATAAGAAAATAGAGTGATTCTTTGAATGTTGATTAAATTAATCTAATTCTCAGCTTAATTATCTATCTCTATTCGTTCAGCCAATTCAAGCCAGCGGGCGGTCTTTTGATCGACCTTTCCTTCTAATTTTCCATACCGAACCGATAGTTCTTCCAGTTCCTTGTAGTCGAGGTCATCGCTATTCATCTTGCCTGTGACCCGTGCTTTTTCTTCTTCGAGCATGGCGATCTCTTTTTCCAGTGCCTGGTATTCTTTTTTTTCCTTGAAATTTAATTTTTTTGGACCGGTAACTTCCGGCTTTGCCATCTTGTGCACTTTCTCTGTTTGGGACTGCTGTTCCCGCTTTTTCTCCTTGCGTTTCTGATCTTCCCTGGTTTTTAATTCACGGTATTCATCATAGGTCCCGTGGTGATCCCGGATTTCGCCATCGCCTTCAAATACAAAATAATGATCAACCAGCTTGTCCATAAAAAAACGGTCGTGGGAAACCAGGATCAGGCAACCGCTGAAATTGAGCAGGAACTCTTCCAGTTTCTGAAGGGTGAACAGGTCAAGGTCGTTGGTCGGTTCGTCAAGAATCAAAAAATTGGGATTTCGCATCAGGGTCTTCATCAACCCAAGGCGTCGCTTTTCACCACCACTCAGCCGGGACGCATAGGTGTACTGCATTTGTGGAGTAAACATAAAATGTTCCAGGAACTGAGAGGCGCTTACCCGTTTCCCGTCGGCCATCTCAATGACTTCAGCCACTTCGCGGAGCAGATCAATTACACGCATATCGTCATCAATCTCAATACCTTCCTGGCGATAATGCCCGAAAACGATCGTCTCTCCGGTCACAACCTTCCCGGAATCCGTTACTTCCTGTCCGGTGAGGATCTTTAAAAATGTACTTTTTCCTACGCCGTTTTTCCCGATGATACCGATTCGTTCGCCGCGTTTAAATGAGTAGTTGAACCCGTCTAGTATAATCAGATCGTCATATTGCTTCGATACGTTTTTTAGTTCCACGATCTTTTTCCCCATCCGGGCCATATTGGTATCGAGCTGCAGTTCCTGATCGGCCGAACTATCCTCCGCTTTCTTTTTGGTTTTATAAAAATCCTTGATACGTGATTTAGATTTTGTGGTTCTGGCCTTGGGGCCGCGCCGCATCCACTCCAGTTCTTTTTTAAAAAGCTGAGTGGTTTTGGCTTTTTGAGCTTCTTCAATCGCTTCGCGTTCGGCTCTCTTTTGGAGAAAATATTGATAATTTCCCTTGTGGTGATATAGGGTGTCATCGGACAGTTCGAGTATGTGGTTACAGACCCGGTCGAGGAAATAACGGTCGTGAGTAACCATCAGCAGTGTCAGTTTCTCCCTGGCCAGGTATGACTCCAGCCATTCGATCATATCGATGTCGAGGTGGTTTGTCGGTTCATCCATGATCAACAGGTCAGGGTTGTCGAGTAGTACGAAAGCCATCGCAACACGTTTACGTTCACCCCCCGAAAGAGTAGTAATCGGTTGATTCAGTTCGTGGATATTCAATATTCCCAGGATCTGTTTCAACCGTTGCTCATAATCCCAGGCGTTAGCCGCATCCATTGCAGCCATCGCTTGTTGAAAGGCTTTCTGTGTTTCGGGATTGAAATTTTCGGCTTGTTTTTCCGCGGCTCTCTCATAGTGTTGAACAATCTTCAACATACCAGAATGCCCTTCAGAAATAAATTCATTGATCGTGAGCGATTCATCGAGCTGTGGCTCCTGTTCCAGGAAGCCGATCCGAATACCATTACGAATCATTACTTCTCCACTGTCGGGTACTTCTTTTCCTGCCAGTATTTTCAGCAGAGTCGATTTACCTGTTCCGTTTTGGGCGATCAATGCGGTTTTATCTCCCTGCGAGATCCCGAATGTGAGCCCTTCAAAGAGTACATCGGGCCCAAAACTTTTAGTTAGATTGTCTGTAGAGAGATAAGTCATGAATTTATTGGTTGGGATCTGTGGGCAGGCCGAGGCGCTGAAAGAATTCTTCAGGTTCTTCGCGGATTCGAACCGTATCGTCAAAAGGCAGATCCAGGCGCTCATAAAGGGCGCGACGGTTGTCAATATCGGACACCAGTTCCTGGTATGCGATCTGGCCAACTCTCACGGCTACCCTGCGTGGTACAACGACAACACCGTCTGAATCAGCAACAATCACATCGCCGGGATAGACGGTTACACCACCGACGACTACCGGCGTTTGTACGTCTAAAATTTCATTTCTGCCAATTCGTTCCCCCCGTCCCCGGTCATAATAATCGGTGTAAACAGGATTGCGCTGCAGGATAATCTCGTCAATATCCCTGACTCCACCGGCGGATACCAGCCCGACCATCCCCCGTTCTGTCCAGTCCATAATGTTGAACGATCCGGTTGAGCCGGCATCGTTGACTCCTTCAGTGTCGATAACAAGAACGGTACCCGGTTTGATTTCATCTGCAAATGGTTCCGGGGATAATTGGGAGTACCACATACCGCGCCAGCTTCTGTATTCCTCGTAATTGGCGGGATCGGTGAGATCTACTCCGGGATGCTTTGGCCGGTTTGTCGGGCCATAGCGAGCTGTAACAGCAATTCCCGAAATCCGGTGAGTCATTTCCTGTACATCTTTCCACAACGGTGCCATAGCCGGATCCATGACTCCTATATCGATGTAGCCCACCGTCACCATTCCATCTACCACGTCTGCAACTCTTGCCCCGTCATAAAGCTCCAGCAAAACATCGTCTGAAACCTCTTCTTCGTTATTTTGTGCATACATTTCTGCATGTGATAGCCCCAGAACAGGCACGATCAATCCCAGAAGCAGGAACTGCCCGAATCGTTTTTTTATTTTCATCATCGTAATTGGATTAAGTTTAGACCGATATTACTACGTTACTGCAGTAATATCGATTATTGATATCCGAATGTCGAGTCCGTGCCAGCAAAATAATTCATTTTGATGAGAAGAATTTTATTTCGCGGTCAGGGTATCCTCCCGGAGGACGGAGGGTATTTCTTAAAACCAGAACCTGTCGCGGTTATCCTATTTTGAAAGTTCGGGTGGGTGTAGGAATGTCCAGGCAAATTAATTGAAGTTCGGGCAAACAGGTGGAAGACCATAAACTGAAGGAATCCCGTGTAAAAAACGTGAAGAGAGCTGTGATTACTGAATGTCTGTTTTATGCTTGACGAAAAAAACAGAAATCGTTGTCACAAATTGTGATCTGAAGACCTCTTTAAATATCGCGGGCAATTTTTAATCACATTATACGTGGTTATTCATATTATATTTGTGCTTTCGCAGTAAATTTTTAGATTTGATTGAACAATGACGGTAATCCATCCTGAGATTAATCATTGCCAGGAAAAAGCTCGTCCTTGTCTTTAAAACAGAGAGGCCGTAAATGAAGTCTGATACTAAAAAAATACCCAAACAGAAGAGGGAGCTTTTGAATCAGCTCAAGGGCGATAATCTGGGAATTCTGCTTGAGACTATCGAAGTGATCAACAGTACGAATCATGTGAAATCGATCGTCGATGAAAGTATGGAAGCAACCCGCCTGGTGATGAAATCCGAAGCCAGCTCCCTGATGCTGCTCGACAGCGACACGGGAGAACTCTATGTGAGCCTTCCAACCGGACCTGCAAAGGAAGATATTAAGGGTAAAAGTATACCTAAAAACCGGGGAATTGCAGGCTGGGTTGTGGAAAACAAAAAGCCGTACATTACCAATGATGCCCAATCTTCCGAGCATTTTTGGGGAGAGTTAGCGGATCAATTTACTACCCGGAATCTGATTTGCGTTCCGCTGATCGACCGGTCCAATAAAGTAGTTGGAGTCATCCAGGCCTTGAATCGGCGTAAAGGCGAGGACTTTACACCGCACGACATTCCGGTCTTCCAGGCACTTGCCTCGCATATCGCAGTAGCCATCAGCCGGGCGCAGAAAATAGATCATATTGAAAAGAGGATCAGTGAAAAGGATGCAATGATAACCGAGATTCATCATCGAATCAAAAACAACCTGCAAACGGTTTCCGCTTTGATTGAAAAAGAACTGCCGGCGATAGAGGAAGAAAAGGCAAAAGAGGTCATGCGAAGCCTATATCTTCGGATTCGCTCCATGTCGCGTCTACACGATCTGCTTTGCAGAAAGTCACTTTCGGACAAGGTGGACATGGATGTTTACCTGGTGGAATTAACGAACAGGTTGGATGAGATGATGAACAAACTGCACCCGGAAATCCAGGTAAAGGTGAATGCGGGTAAAGTGCAAATACCTTCGGATAAGGCACTTTTATGCGGTTTGATTCTCAATGAATTGCTGTTGAACATTTATAAACATGCTTTTGTCGATCAGCAGGAAGGGGCAGAAATTGTGATTGATTTGGAACAGCTCGATGATGAAGTCGTTATCCGTTTGGCAGATAACGGGATTGGTTTTTCTGAAATGCCCGATTTTAACAAAAAAAGTTCTTTTGGCCTCTGGATTGTGGATGTGATGCTCAAAAAGCTCAAAGCTACAATGGATTTAAAATCGGAAGGCGGATCTGAGTTTAGTATTCGGTTCAAGGTTGAGTGATAGTTGACCGGTATTCGGGCAAGCATAGCCCGTTTGGACGTGATATAACGGTGATATAGCCCGAATTCTTCCTCTGAAAGTAACAGGTATCGTCAAGAAGTACCCAAATCAGATCCTGAAATGGGCAGGTTCTGCTTATTTCTACTTGCGTAAACTCGACCGTATTTCATCCATATTGTCTTTTATAAAACCGACAATTCCACCCAGTCCACGCATGGTAAATATTTGGGCCATAAGCTGATCAAGAGGGGGGCTGACGATCACCTGAACCATCCATTTTCTGACTTGTGGCAAACGCTGGCGCCGGCCCAGCAACATGTTGAGTGCAGCACGTCGGGATACTTTTTTAGCCGTTTTCCGGCTTTCTTGTGAAAAGGGTTTAAGGATATTTTCAGGATCGCGCGGATTGGATATCAAGTCACTCAGAGCTTCGGAGAGGCGGGAAGCTGTAATCCATCCCAGGTTCATACCTTGTCCACCGATCGGACTTACGATATGAGCACTGTCGCCGGCCAGCAGGATTCGACCGTTATAAAATTGATCACACAGATAATGCTGCACCCCGAAGCTGCTGATCATGTTCATATCGCTTCCATCAAGCTCGAATTGGGTCCGGTTCCATATCAATTGCTGCAACTGTTTTCGTTTGGGTAGGTCAATATATGAATCGGTTTTTACCACCCACCTGCGCTGGCCATCAGGGAGTGGAAAACTCTCAATCAACCCTTCGGGATGGATATAGACAATGGCATCCGAACCGAATGAGGTCTGGTCGGAAAAATCACCCATAACATATGTATCAGGATAGCTTTTCCCAGGGAAGCCGATTCCGGCATTTCGTCTGACCATGCTGTCTTTTCCGTCGCATCCAACCAGCCAGTTGGCCGTAAAAACCGTGGAGTTGTTTCCCTGCCGGGCAGTTATCTGAACCGAGTCGCTGAATTGCTGTATCCCACTCACTTTCCAACCCCGGACAAGACATTCGGGCTCAAGGCGCTGGAGTTCCGATTCGAGAATTTGCTCGGTTTGATATTGCGGAAGGGTGAGAATATAGTTGTGAGGCATTGGACAGTGGGTTTCAAAATCAATTGAACCGGTGTGTTCCTCACCGAAGTAGGCTTGCCCCTTTTTTATTTTCAGTCCCTTTTCCAGAAAAGGTTCCGTGATTTCAAGTTCATCGAAAAGGTCCAGTGATACCGGGTGAATCCCCATGGATTTGGAGTGTTTATCGATTTCAGTTCGTTGTTCGAGCACCAGGCACTCTATGCCGGACTTTACCAGGCTGATTGCCAGGTATAGCCCGACCGGTCCGCCGCCTATGATGATGACCGGGTATGAAGTTTTCCTTGCGACTTTTCTGTATGTTTTGGATTAATATTCACACTTCGTAAACCAGCAATAACCGGAACGGAAACAATTTTTTTACTTTCCACGGTGGGGGTACGATGCGTTTGAGTTCACGGTAGGTAAAACTTCGTCGAATGGACGTTTTTCCGTCCTGAACAATAAAAGAGGAACGGTACACCACAGGCGAAGCACAAGCAAATGCGGTGTACCCGATCTTGCTGCGCCGTATGTCGTTAAATAACGCCAATTTTCTTGTGATCGCCTCTGTTTCGCGACAGATCTCCAGCAATTCACTGTTTTTCATATGATGAATCAGGTGATTTGATATTACCACATCGAAATACTCACGGTTGCGAACAAGGCTGGTGCTGGTCTTCTGTCGGAATTCGACATTCTCGGGCACATTGAGTGTTTTTGTATACTCAATGGCACGGGGGTCGGGGTCGATACCGGTTATCGAGAGATCCAGGTTTTTCTGTTCACCCCATTCGGCAAATTTTAAACAGATATCTCCGCCGCCACAACCGATATCCAGAATTGTCAGTGTTTTTCGTCCGGCCAGGGGAGCTATATAGGCATCAAACAGTGTTTTCCAACGGGAAATCAAGCCGTTTACATGGGAGAACTGCTCATACGTATTGAACAGTTCTTTCTTGTCGCAGTTCGGATCTTCCATTAACTCCGTTAGCTGTTCGCTCCGTTTTTCCAGGAAAGTAAGCATTCAGTTTGATTTATGGATCAAATATCTACGGATCGTCAAGTTAAGGTAATAAAGATTTTTCTTTTAAAGGCAAACTTGATGTGAAACAGGTTATTTTAATGTCATCAGGCCGCTTTCAATCGTGAGGCCGGGCCCGAAGGCCAGCGCCATAACTTTTGCAGGGCTGCCGAAACTATTCCTGCCGGCCTTATGAAGAATTTCCCGTAATACAAATAACAGGGTAGCACTACTCATATTGCCGTACTGCGATAGAATATTTCGAGAGTATTCCATAATATTTTCAGACAGATCCAGTTCCTGTTCGATTCTGTCTAAAATGGCGCGTCCACCGGGATGCACAGCCCAATGGCCGATTTCTTCTTTTTTGATCCGGTATTGATCGAGTACCGGGACCAAAAAGTTGTCGAGGTTGTTCGACAGGATTTCAGGTATGTAGGTAGACAATACCATTTTAAAACCGTTATCACCAATAGTCCATGCCATATCGGTTTCACCTTCCGGCATAATGCACGAAGCAAAATCATCCAATTGCAGAAAAGGGCCTGAATCTGGAGGGTGCCCGCATACAAGTGTACCGGCCGCACCATCGCCAAATACAGAGGCGGAGATCAACTCATCGGTACTGGCACCTGTCTGGAAATGGATAGAACAGAGTTCATTGGCAATAACCATCACTTTGGCCCCGGGAGATGCCTGACAGATTGTAGCCGCCAGTTTCAATCCGGGTATTACCGCATAACAACCCATAAATCCAAGGTTGTATCGATCGATGCCGGGATCCAGTCCAAGCGATTTGATGATGTCGAAATCAGGGCCGGGAGCGTAAAATCCGGTGCAGGAAATCGTAATTAAATGAGTTATCTCCGAGGGCTTTACTTCCGTGTGATTCCTCATGATATCCCGCGCGGCTTGAATGTAGAGTGCTCTGCCGTGCTTTTCATAAATTTTATTGCGAACTCCCGTTCCGGGTGATGGGCCATGACCGTTGTAGTAGAGCTGTTGTCTGCCGCCGGGATGGAAGTCGGTCAATACCGAATAACGCTTCTGAATACCGGAGCGGGAATAAATCTGATGGATCACACGGCGTTGCAGTTCGGTTTCGCCAACCAGTTCTTTCATCGTGTCCCGCATATCCTCTTGCAAGTATTCATTTTCAGGAACGGCTGTCGAGATATGTTGAATATAAGCGGCCATGAGGTCTCAAATTATGACTGAACGTACATCTGATTAACTAACATAAGCTTGTAAATCGTTCAGTTGGTTTTAATGAAAAAACGGATATTGTGCAAAATGCCTGCGATCGTGAGTCCGACGATCAGACCTGTCCACAATCCTATCGGGCCGATATCCAAATGGATACCCAGGTACCACGCAAGAGTAAGACCAACGACCAGGTAGGCGAAAATGTTGACGTACATAGGTTTTTTTGTGTCCTTGAGTCCCCGGAGAGCACCAAATCCACCCACCTGGAGCCCATCTGAAATCTGAAAAATCGCTGCCATGAAGAGTAGCTGAACAGCCATATCGGCAACATCCGCATCATTGGTGTATATAGCTACGATATACTCTGGAAACAGGATCATAAGTACAGCTGTAAAACTCATGAACAATGTACATAAACCTACACCGACAAAGCCTTTGAAGCGTGCTTCCCCCATTTTTCCTTTACCGGCCGACTGCCCGACCCTGGCTGTGATCGCCATGGATAGGCCGAACGGCACCATGAAAGTCATTGCTGCGAAATTGATCGCAATCTGGTGTCCTGCCACTGCGATCGTGCCTAAAGCTCCCATCAGCAAGCTGACGATGGCAAACATGGAGACTTCCATCGTGGCACTGATCCCGATGGGGAAACCGATGGAGGCGATCTCTTTCATATAGGTTTTTTCCGGCAACCTGAAGCGCCCGAAGATATCAAATCGTTTGTAAGGCTTGAAGGAATAGGTGAAGGCAAAAATACATAGGAACATGATCATGTAGACGATCGCGGAGGCATATCCGGTGCCAATGGCACCTAACTGAGGAAAACCGAATTTGCCGAACATCAACACATAGTTGAGTGGAATGTTGGCCAGGGTTCCGACCAGTGCCACGTACATACCCGGACGTGAGACAGACAATCCTTCGTTAAAATATCGAAGTGCACCATAAGCAAAACCGGGAAAAATTCCCCAGGAGATCGCCTTGAGATATCCGCTGGCTACAGGGATCACCTCGCTTTCCACGCCGATGCCGATCATGACAAAGTCAAGGTTCCGGATGATAAAAAAGAACGGAAGAGCGATAAGCTGACTCATCCATAGTACCTGCCGGGCGTTGGAGCCGATCTGATTGAACCGGCGGCTGCCGTAATTCTGGGCCACAATTGGATTGACCGCCATCAGGGTGCCAAGGCCAAATACCAAGAACGGCAGCAACACGCTGGATCCGATGGCAACGGCGGCAAGGTCGAGAGCAGACAACCGGCCTGCCATAACCGTGTCGACGAAATTCATCGACATTTGCAGCAATTGGGCCAGGATGATCGGAAAACCAACTTTCAGGGTCGTACCCGCTTCTTCCATAATCCGGTATCGGTATGATCGATCTATCGGTAGCATTTACGTTTTATTTCTTGCCAAATATATGCCGGAAAAGATTGTTGAGCACCTGGTTGAGGTCGGGTGACATTTCAGTCCACCAGACGGGCAGAAGGAATGTCAACAAGACGACCGGCACCGTGACCAACAAGTTTAAAATCAGGGAGAACTCCGGTATAAACCAGATGACGAGCAGTGTGAGGAATGCATAAAAAATCAACCATAAATAATCCCGGGAAAAAGGTTGCATCGAGAACTTGATCCAGACGAACAGGTATTTAATCAGGTTATAGAGGATAATTGAAAGCATGGTGGCGATGGCTGCACCTTCGATGCCGTAACGGGGAATCAGCAGCAGATTCGTAGTTACTGTGAAAATGACAAGCAATATATTGGTGATCAGGTCAAACCGGTAGTGTTTGGAAGTCAGAATGATACTGCCGTTAGTCCCGGTAGCCATATCGAAAAGTTTGCCCAGCCCGATAAAAAGTATCACCCGGATGCCATCACTATAAACATCAGGAAGCAATCCGAGTAAGGGTGTGGCATTTACCCAAATCAACAGGAGTATCAGTATACCGGAAATGGATTGGGTCAGAGCTGTTTTGCAGTAAATCTCTTCCACCTTTCCCCATTCATTCTTGTGGATGTGGTCGGCAATCAGGGGAGTAGCGATTTTGTCGATGGCGCGTTTTGGAACGGCGATGACCGTACCGATATAGAAAGCGATCGCATAGACGGCGGTTTGCTCGAGCCCGGTCATGGAGCCGAGCATCATAATATCGATGTTCCAGACGACAACGGTGGTGAGCCCGCCAAGAAGTGTATAAATCCCGTAATTGGCCATCCCGCGAACAAGGGATTTACGCAAGAAGTCAAAACGTGGAGAGAGGTTTAGTTCTCCCATACGTAAGAGGACAAGGATCAACAGAAGTGGCTGCAGCCCGTAAGAAACTGTAAAGAGCAGAATAAAAGTATCGAACGATATCAACCCGAAAAAATAAATGGCCAGGATGAGAATAACAGCCACCCGGAGAATGACTTCGGAAATCACAGAGCCGCTGATCGAATCTTTCAGCGAGCGAAGGTAACTGTTGAGAACCTCAAAATAGAGAAGGAAAAAAGTAATGGGAAGTACATAAAAAAAGAAATCGACGAACAATGGTGAACGGTCGATATAGAAACTGATCAGTGGATCGCGAAATAACCAGAAAAGAAAGCCGAACAGGATGAACCCGGCCAAAGGCACGGTAATTGCCAGGAAAAGAAGTCCGCCGGAATTGCCGTTGGTTGTTCGGAAGAGCGGAAAGAAGCGAATGACGGTGTTGCGGATGCCGAGATGCGCAAAATGAGCACCGATCATGGAGGCTGAAACCAAAACGCGTGTGAGGCCGTATTGGTCAGGATCGAGAATGTTCGGATAAAGAAAAATGGTTGTAACAAACCCGAGACCTATCCCAAAATACGTATAGGCCGCATTAAACAGGCTCTGTCTGGCAATGATTCCCAACGGAAGTCCGGCTGTTTTCGGTTCAGGGCTATAATACAGAAACCGAAGGGAATGAGGAAACAGAGTCTATTATTAATTTTTCATAATGATAACCCTTAGATCAAAGATTTAACTAAAAAAGATTCCATAAATATTCTATTATTGCTTACAGTTAGTTTTCTAATAAAGCGTTTGGAAAAGAGATGCGAATTGGTATGATCATGGATACGCCTTTTCCACCTGATGCACGGGTGGAAAATGAGGCAATTACCCTTGTTGATAACGGTTATGAGGTTTACTTGTTTCATATCGATTATGAGGGACGGCCGGCCAGGGAGGAATACGAAGGAGTTCAAATTTACCGGGTAAAGGGCAGCCGGTTTTTGTATAAAATGTCAGCCCTGGCATATACGGTTCCCTATTTCCGCTGGTCGGTTCAGGGGGAAATTCGCCGGTTTATCCAGGAAACCGGTGTGGACGTGTTGCATATTCATGATATGGTGATTGCCGAAGCGGCTTTTAAAGCCAATAAGGTCGCGGGACTACCGACAGTACTGGATCTGCATGAAAACCGCCCGGAAATTATGCAGCTCTATAATCACACGAATTCCTGGCCGGGCAATCGGCTGATCAATCTGAACCGGTGGAAAACAAAGCAAAAGGAACTGATGAATCGGGCCGGGCAGGTGATCCTTGTCAGCGAAGAGGCCAGGAAATATGCGCAAAGGGTTGATGGGATTCCGCTGAAAAAAACTGTATCTGTACCGAACGTTGTTTCACTCGACCGTTTTGATACCGGCTGCCGGGATGAAGAGCTAGAAGAGATTACCCGGGGCAAATGTTCGTTGCTCTATATCGGGGACACATCTCTCCGGCGGGGGACAATGACCATTCTTGAAATGTGTTACCTGATGCAGAACCACAGTATTGATCTGCAGGTCATTTTTGTTGGGGAAAGCAGCCAGGATAATCATTTGAAGGCGTTTGTCAAACAGAGAGGCCTTGAAAGTGTTGTGCAGTTTGAAGGGTGGCAAAAACCGGAAAAATTGCCCGCATACATCAATGCGGCAGACATTTGCCTGTCACCCTTGTTACGGAATCCTCATCACGATACCACCTATGCGAATAAACTGTTCCAGTATATGGCTTGTGGAAAACCTGTGGTAGCCAGCGACTGTCCGGCACAGGCGGCGGTTGTGAATCAGGAAAAGTGCGGAGTGGTTTTTGAAGCCGGGAATTCTGCCGAATTAGCAAAAGTGGTGGTGGATTTGTACAAAAATCCCAAGCAAAGAAAGTGGATGGGAAAGAACGGTGCAACTGCCGTCAGGGAACGCTGGAACTGGAATGTTACGGGGAAGAATCTTTTGGGTGTTTATGAAGAGCTTTCCACGGCTCAAAAGGTGTCAGACGGCTGACTTAAATTTCCGGTGAAAACAGGCCAGGGTACAGTGAAGTTTCAGTGGGCTTGTTATTGGATCCACAATCGCACCGTGAGAGGATAGAGAGTAGCTGATGAAATTTCCAGATATTTGTCCAAGCTTATCCAGGAATCGGCCCTGTTGATCCGGTTGTCCGACTCATCCGTATTACCCGGTTGCCCTGACAGCTTCAATGATATACCAGCGGGGGGTAAACAGGCGCAGTATCGGCCGGATGCCGATTTTTTTGACGGGGTTGGTCCATTTCTCACGGCGGGTGATAGTCCAGCCGGCATGATCGAGCAGCCAATCGAACTGCCAGTCTTCAAACTCATGGAAATGGCGATCCCACGGATCATTCTCATTTAGGTAGGCAGATGCAAACCACAGATCGAGGGGAACGGATGCAAAGAGTTGTTTTGCCTGCAGGTTTTCAAGGACACTCAGCGGATTGAGCAGGTGTTCAAAGATTTCAAATGCAGTGATAATATCGGCTTGATATGCTGACAGTTTTTCAGGCTCGCGGTCAAGGTCAAAATCGGTATTGGATACCTTAAAGCCTTCATTCTGTAAAATTTCCGAGAATGGATTGGAGGTGCCAAGGTCCAGGATCTTTGCGGGAGGTTGTACACTTTTACGCATAAACTCCAGGGTTAACCGGTAACGACGTTGATGCGAATCAGCTGTATTTTCACGATTGGGCATAAAAAAGAATGTTATTTCCTTAAGTAAAAATAATCCTTCGTTTTCGGTTACAAAGTTTCACTCATCAAAATTAATTCAGAAAGGTTTTTTGTTAATGTACGCCGGGAGTAGGGATGGGATTTCAGATCTGTTATGGGCTTGAGCTGAAATTTCCCGTCTATAAATTGCTGTAATGCATGCTTGATGGCTTTTTCATCGTGAAAGTCACAAGCCAAACCGGACTGTTCATCCTGCAGAATCCGGGCGCTGTCTCCGTCGACAGGCCCAAGCATCAATACCGGCCGGCCGCTGCCAAGGTATTCAAACAGCTTACCGGGGATGTGGTGCTGAATCTGGTCCACATCCGGGATCGAAAGTAAAAGCAGGTCGGCCTCTCTCATCATCTGCATAGCCACCAGGTGAGGTTGATACGGTTTTATCGATACCGTACTAGCCAGCTCCAACTCGTCCACCAGCGAGATCAGCCTCTGATGCACGTCGCCAATAAACTCCAGCTTCAGGTTGTGCCGCCCGGCCATTTTCCGGATTACCTGTAAAAACGGTTCCGGAACGGCCGATTCACTGATATTGCCGACATGCCGGATCAGAAAAGTGGCTTCACTTATTGCTAGACCGGCTTTTCCCTTTCGTGCGCCCGACGTTTCCACAGGTGTCTGTATTTTGTCCGGCCGGACAGGTATTTCTGTATCCGAAGACAGATCGTGTACTTTTTCTTTTTTTCCGGAATCCGCATCGAGCGACTCAAAATCTGCCGGGTCAAACCCGTTGGTTATCACACGATATCCGCGTTCACAAATTTTGCGAAAATTTTCGGCCTGCGACGGGCTGACGACAATCACTTCATCAGCTTCTTTCAGGATGGCGTGTTCCAGTTTTTCATCGATCTGTTCCGCTACGCCGGTTCTTGGTAATAGCTGGTTGTAATAGACCTGGGTCCAGGGATCCCGAAAATCGGCCAGCCAGCGGATCCCGTATTTTTCCTGCAGGTGTTTGCCGATAAAATGGACCGAGTGAGGTGGCCCGGTTGTAATGACGGTTTGAATCCGGTGTTTTTTTACCAGGCCTTCAGCGCGTGGTCGTGCTGTTAACAGCCACCCGGCCCGGGCGTCGGGAATGAACAGGTTGGCCCGGATCCAGCTGCCGATGGAAGATGAAAACGACTCCGCTGCAATTTCAACGGTCGGTTTAATGCTTTCCGCTTTTTGGCCTTTCATTTTTGCGTAAAAGCGGAACGGTTCAACCGTTTTGGATTTATAAACCTTGAGTTCTTTTGGTACCTCGTGAATCAGGCTGACATCCCGGATTGGGTAAGTTGGGTTCTTTACGGTCAGGACAATAGGTTCGATCTCGAAATCAGGCAGATATTTGGCAAATTTCAGGTATCGCTGAACTCCGGGCCCGCCACTGGGCGGCCAGTAATAGGTTGCTATCAGTACCTTATGTTTCATCGTTTTTAACCGGCTTGAAGCGTCTAATATAACCGATTAACAGCCCGATTCCGATAAGCCATTGAACTAAATTTGCAGCCCAGCTGATTTGGGATCCTATAATATGGGAGTTCGGGTTAAATGAAAGTGCGAGTGTATGTTCGCCCGGGGGGATTTCAAAACCCCGCAACAGATAATTGGTTTTATGGATGGCAATCTCCTCACCGTTCAATTGCGCCTCCCATCCCGGAGGATAGTAAATTTCACTCAACACGAGGAAGCCGGGCTCCGAACGGCTGATCCTAAAATCCATGTTGCGGGCTGTATAACTGAGGATTTCCACCTCTGCCTCCGGGTCTTCAATCACCTCGATATCACTGAACCATTCTACAACGGCAACCTCCCGGGGGTCAAAACCCTGATCCGGCAAAATCCTGTTGAATGCATCACGGGGCGACTCGGCCAACTCCACCCGGTCTACAAACCAGGCTTTTGGCAGCACTTCCTGATTTTCATATACAAAGTAGTTATCCTGGTTGAATACTTCCTGGAAACCCGGAAGCGGCAACTCCCGTTGTGCCGACATATACCGGATATTCAACATATTCAGCATCTCCATGTTAATACCGATTTGCCCCGTGAACAAGCCCTCATCAATCACATCCTGAATCAGGCTGAGTTTTGCCCCCGAGTAACCGCCGATTGACGGGTATGCGTAGCTCGGTACTGCGTTGTTAAACGGGTTGTCATCAAGTGGAAAACCGCGATAGGTATATCCTTGCGGGCTGGCTGCATTTTCCCCGATAAACCGATCGGCCGGTGAGAGTTGTCCCTCAATCACTTGTGTGAGTTCAAGATCACGATCGACCATGGCGCTTTCGTTGATATAGCGGTTACCCACGGTTAACAGGTCAACAGCCGCAAGCAGAATCAGAGAGAGCAGCAGGAATCCGGTTCCCATTTTTGCCTGGAAATAGAAAACAATTATTGCGAATGCAATACCGATCAGGAAGAGGTATCGCAGGGTATCATTGCGTGCCAGCTCCCGGCGCTCCGGTTTGAAGCGTGTTTCGATAATTTGATTAGCCCGCTGCTGAACCTGGCGATTGTCGGGAGACAGATCGTTTTGCATGGCGATTTGCTGGGCAATTTGTTGTCGTTCACGGTCACTTTCGAACGAGAAAAAGGTTGCGGAACCGATCAATATCAATATGCCGGTTCCGGCTGCGATGCCTGCTGGCAGGTAGAGTTTTTTCAGGCCTTTTTTACCTTGTTTAACCAGGTTCAGGCAGGATTCGATACCCAGCAGGGAGATCATGGAAAAGGTAAAAACGGTTACGATCAGCCACATTTCGGGAGTGCGGAATTTGTCGTACCCCGGCAGCAGGTTAAACCACAATTCATTTAATGGAAAATGGTATCCCCAGGAAAAGGTAATTGTCAGAGTGCCGACACCAAGAAAGAGGAACCGGATCTTCCGTGAATTGCGAATCAACCCGATCAGAAAAAACAGAAAGGCGATTGCACCCAGGTAGTGAGGGCCGCTTGTACCGGGTTTTTCGCCCCAATAAGCCAGTCCGCTGTCACCACCGAACAGATTTGGAACAATCAACGTGAGAGTTTCCAGAATGCCTTGCGACCAGGAAAAAGCGTAGTCCAGCGAGAGTCCGCCTGATTCGGCAGCGTCGGCAATGGCCGATCCGCCCCGGATGCTGTGTGGGGAATACTCCATAAGCCGCCAATACTGCTCGGCCGTGCCCAGCAGCCCGAGTATGACCGCACCGGATATCAGAGCGGTGATTCCGCCCCAATCTTTCAATTTTTGATCCTTGTAGTACTGCCAGCCGTCGTAAAGAAACAGCCCGGCAAAAAGATAAATAAAGTAATAAGTTACCTGTGGGTGGCCGGCCCGGAATTCAAGCGTGCAGGCTACGGCAAAAAGGAAAAAGCCCCACCATTTTTTGTCCGACCGGGCAAGAAGCCAGTAACCGGCAAGCATCCAGGGTATGTAGGAATAGGCGATAAACTTAATATTGTGTCCGGCCCCGATGATGATCGGTATATAAGTGGTAAAAGCGACAAGAATGGCACCGAATACAGCGATCAGAGGGCGGAATCCCATCAACACAAAAAGAAAGTACGCCCCGCCAAGCAGCACCCAATAGGGGATGGCCGGCCAGATTACCCGGAGCTGATCGAAGATCATATTGTCAAGGTGAGGAACTGACTTGGTGTTGTGAACAGTGTAGGCCGGCATACCGCCGAACATGTGGGTCGACCAAAGAGGTTCTTCTCCATCAAGCTGTTCACGGTACTCAAAAAGGGATTCAGCACTGGCACGCCACTGGATGGTATCGTGGCCCATGAACTGCTGATCACCTAAAATGGTTGGAAAGTGCAGGATAACCGGAAGCACAAACAGAATCAGCAGGGCAAGGATGTGCTGTTTTTTGGAAGACATCCCATCCAGGAAGTCCTGTTTCGGTTGAAATTCCTTCTTCCGGGGCTTTTTATCCCGTTTAGTCATCTTGATGGGGATTATTCAATCACACGAGGCACGCGGAAATAGTCTGAGTCGGCATCCGGTGCGTTTTTGAGGGCGTCTTCGTGTGAAAGCGGTTCTCCTGCCTCGTCCTTGCGAAAACTGACGTTGAGATCAGTAACATGCTCGAGCGGTTCAACGTCGGAAGTATCGAGTTCACCCAGCGTTTCCATGTAGTCGAGAATCCGGTTCATATCACCTTTAAGTTGCTCTACCTCTTCCTCGGAAAGCTGAAGCCTCGCCAGGTCGGCAACATATTTGACATCTTCGTTTGTAACAGCCATAATTTTTTTACTTTTTATGAGAGCTGAATTTAAGAAAGTTTTGGCGAAAAGATGAACTTTATCAGAAGATGAAAGGTTTAACAGTTTCTTTTAATAGAATCCCCATCTTATGCTTATTGGATTAATATCAGATACACATGATCATGTTCCGAATATCAAAAAAGCGGTTAATTACTTCCGGAACCAAAATGTCGATATGGTTTTGCATGCGGGTGATTACTGCAGTCCGTTCACGATTTCCCATTTTGAAGGTGTAAAGCTTCACGGGATTTTTGGCAACAATGACGGCGACCGTTACCTGCTCATGAAGAAATTTTCACAGATTGAGGGGACCATGCACGGCGATTTTTTTGAAGCGGAGTTCGATAAATTGAAATTAGCACTCTATCATGGCACCTATCCGGCGATTACACAAAGCCTGGCCAAAGCGCAGATATATGATGTGGTGGTCACGGGCCACACACACGAGCACAATATGGAAAATGTGGGCTCAACGCTGGCGATCAACCCCGGTACGGCACACGGATTTGAAGGAGAGGCGATGGTTGCTACCCTGGATACCGGCTCGCGGCAGGTGCACTTTAAGGAATTGGAATAGCCAAGGGCTTTGATACAGGGAAATGGATGGCAAGATGTAAAATACTGCATTTCCCTGGTTTAACTTGTACGCAAAATCAACAAGGGATGAACTCAATATTGCAACGCCGCACAAACTGCTTCGGTGAACGTTTCGGTGTTGCCTTTGCCGCCGATGTCGGGTGTGCAGACATATTTTTGATCCTGCAGAACACGGTACAAGGCGGCGGTGATACGGTTTCGTATGCCGGTTTCTCCGAGGTAATCGAGCAGCATCAGGGAGGAGAACAGCAGGGCGATCGGGTTTGCCAGGTTTTTCCCTGCGATATCGGGTGCCGATCCGTGTACCGCTTCAAACATGGCTGCATTATCGCCGATGTTGGCCGCGCCGGTTACACCAAGTCCGCCGACAAGCCCGGAAGCAAGATCTGATAAAATGTCTCCGAACAGATTTGTCGTCACAATGATATCAAATTGCTGCGGGTTCAGGACCATTTGCATGGCCATATTGTCGACGATCAAATCCTGGAATTCGATATCCGGATACTCTTTGGAAACATTCTTGCCTACTTCAAGAAATAAGCCGGTTGTCAGTTTCAGGATATTGGCTTTATGAACGAGGGTCACCTTGTTTCGATTGTGTTTTTGTGCATAGTCGAAGGCGGCCCGGATGATCCGGTTGCTCGCTGTACGTGTAACAACTGCGATGCTTTCAGCGTGTTCTCCCTCATCGGCCCAATGCTCTTTACCGATATATAGCCCCTGGGTGTTTTCGCGAAAGGTGATCATGTCAACATTGTTGAACGGCGAATCGATGTTCGGAAGTGATTTTGCCGGACGAATGTTGCTATAGAGGTCGAATTCCTGGCGAAGGCTTACATTCACAGACCGGAAACCCGACCCTACCGGGGTAGTCAATGGCCCTTTCAGAACGATACGGTGCTCTTCAATTGCATCGAGCGTATCCTGGGGAATTGGATTGCCGCTTTCCTTGTAGGCACCTTCACCGGCCAAACATTCAACCCAGTCGATCTCTGCTCCCGCAGTTTTCAATATCTTGGTTACCGATCGGGTAATTTCCGGCCCGATCCCATCTCCCGCAATGAGTACTACTTTTTTCATTCTCAGCCCTCGTTCACTTTCACATTTTTATTCGTTGTCTGCACGTATAAGATAGAAAAAATGTGAAGGATAAAGAATGTTGGAAAAGGCTTGCTGAAGAGGTAGTTTTAGCCGAGAAATGAGATCAGCCAGAACCAGAAATACCACAAAACGTGCTCCGAAAAAGGAGATCTTCGGTTGGGCGATGTTTGACTTTGCCAACCAGGCCTATACGTTGCTGATCATCACGGTTATTTTTCCGGTTCTGTTTACTACGGTGATAGTCGGTGACTCGGAAGATCAATACCGTCTCGGGAACCTGCTGTGGAGTGTTGCACTGTCGATCAGCTACCTGATGGTTGTACTTAGCGGGCCCGTTTTTGGTGCAATCATGGATTTTTCCGCTGCCAAAAAGAGATTCCTGTTCTACAGTTATATACTTACAATAATCAGTACAACGATGCTCTATTTTGTAGAGCCGGGTATGATCATCCTGGGTGTGATTTTGCTGATAATCTCCAATTTCGCTTACTCTATAGGTGAAAATTTTATTGCCGCTTTTCTGCCCAGCCTGGGGCCACCCGACGATCTTGGAAAAATTTCAGGCTTTGGCTGGGCTTTGGGGTATGTAGGCGGGTTGCTTTCGGCCGGATTTGTCATTGTCTTCCTGGGGGACGCTACTGCGGAAAATTTTGACCGAATCCGTTGGGTGGGACCGTTTGCTGCGGTCTTTTTTATGCTGGCTGCTATTCCAACCTTTACCTGGGTAAAAGAGCCGGGGATTAAGCAAACCCTGCCGGCTGGGGAGACATTTGCCAGCATCGGCTTTAAAAGGCTTGGCAAGACGATTAGTGAAATCGGGGATTTTCGTGACCTTGCAATCTTTCTTGTCTCGGTTTTCTTTGCCATGGCCGGTATCTACATCATTATCACATTTGCCTTTATTTATGGTGACCAGGTCGTTCAGTGGGATGAGGAAGTTCGTATTTTAATGTTCGTAGTGGTACAGATTACGGCCGCTCTCGGGGCTTTTTTGTTTGGAATTATCCAGGATCGGATCGGGGCCAAGATTACCTATATTGTCACACTGGTAATGTGGTTTGTGGGGGTAACGGGTATTTACGGGGTGATCGATATCACTCAATGGCTTAACAATTTCCTGGGCACCGATTTTGAGGAACAGTATGTCTTTCTCTATATCGGGGTGATTGCGGGATTGAGCCTGGGGTCGAGTCAGTCAGCCAGCCGGGCGCTCGTGGGGCTATTCTCACCACAGGATAAAGCGGCTGAGTTTTTCGGATTTTGGGGGCTGTTCAATAAACTGGCAGGTGTGTTTGGAATCATCGGCCTGGGGCTCTTGCAAGCACAATTCGGATTACAGAAATCGGTTCTGTTTTGTGCAAGCCTTTTTATAGTGGCAATCATAGTCTGCTTTTTTGTAAATCAGCGTGAAGGTGAGATGGCAGCAGATCGCTACGATGAAAAAATGCAAAATCAGAATTCCTGAATTCAGCAGAGATCATAGATAGCACATATTTATAATGGAAGATCTGATTGCGAAAAAGCTTTCAAACTCTTTGGATTTCACTATTTTCATCAAATTTTCTGAGAAAAAAGATGGATTTTATGAAAAGAGTGGTTAATTTCGCGCATTCGAATGCTGTTAAAGACTCTGTTAGGGGTCTGTGAGAATTAAAACAAGAATAAAAATCAAACACGGGCGGTTTGATAAAGTAAATGGCCTGTAACATACTTAAATAAAATAATTGGAGAACAATATGAGCAGACTCAATGAAGTAAAATCATTAGTGAGCGAACTTGAAGTAGATCTTGAGAAGTTTTATGATAAAGGTAATAAAGCGGCCGGAACACGTGCACGTAAACAACTACAGGAGCTGAAAAAATTGTCACAGGATATTCGACTGGAGATCCAGGAAATTAAAAACCGAGACTGATTTCACGATCTTTCATTCCCCGAACAGGAGAATGGCTTGTTTTTGTTTTTTAATCTTTAATCATCAGCCAATCCGGATTGAATAATTTGGATTGGCTTTTTTTATGCGGTTTATTCTCAGGTAAGGAACGCGTACTTTATGCTTTTACTTACATAAAGTTACAGCAGACCCATGCTCTAAAGAATTCTGCCGCAGATAAGGCCCGTATTTTATTCGGACTGTTTGTACGTATTAACAGGCTATATGATAAAGAAAGAACCGACGCGTAAGTTAACACCCCGGTCAATCCGTGCCTGGCAGTGGTCTGCTGCCTTTGGTAATCTCTTTTATTTTTTAATTCCGTTCATATATATGACGGTATTTGGCATAGAAGACAGGTTGCACTTTGGTGTATTGATCGGGCTTTCTGCAGTGATCCTGGTTCTTTATATTTTAGGAATAGTGTTACTGCCTTATCTTAGATGGAAAAAATGGCGCTATTCGATTGATGAAAATGAGATCGATTTGAAAAGAGGCATTCTGGTGATACAACGCACTCTGATTCCACTGAGCCGGGTTCAACACGTGGACACACGCCAGGGTCCGATTTTGAGGGCGTACAGCCTGGCAACCGTTACGATCTCGACTGCGGCAACAACGCATGAAATACCGGCTTTGGACGAATATACAGCCGATAAAGTAAGAAACATCATATCCAAATACGCACGCCTGGCTGAAGAAGATGTCTGAATTTAAACGCCAACACCCGGTTGCTGCTATTTCGAGAGTCGTTGATCTGATACGCGGTAACCTGATTACGATCATCATTATCCTGGTTTTTGGCGCCAGCGGTACCGGTACGCCGTCGTTTCATTGGGTGTTTGTTGCGCTGATGGTGTTTCTGCTGGTAGCAGGAGTGGCAGGCTGGTGGCGTTTTGTTTACCGGGTGGAAAAAGGTGAACTGCAGATTAAGCAGGGAATCATGGTACGCCGGAATCTCTATCTGACACGCGACAGGGTGCAGGTGATCGATGTAACAGCCGGTTTGGTTCAACGATTGTTTGGCCTGGTAAAGGTGGAGATTAAAACAGCCGGTTCTTCCTCGAGAGAAGCCTCCCTGAGTGCAATTACTCGTCGTGAAGCTGATTATCTGACGCGGTTGCTCCGTAATAACGGCGAGCTGCAACCCGGTATGGAGGATATTGCGGAGAAAGCTGAAGGCCAAACACAGCAGGAACAGCGGTATGCTCTTCCGGGCAAGGACCTTTTGATTGCTGCATCCACCTCGGGAAGTTTCGGGATTGCCCTTTCCATAATTGCCACGATTTTTTCCCAGATTGAACCGCTTTTGGATGAATCGGCTGTGGGAGACTGGCTGATCCAGGTATTGCCCAGCGAGGCAGATACGTTTTTTATTGTAACCGTGATTCTGATTTTTGTAGTCTTTGCCTGGCTGATGTCTTTTTTTGGTACGTTGATCCGCTACGGAGATTTTACGTTGACAGTGAAAAAAGATGAGCTGGTTGTCCGGCGGGGTATCTTTGAGAAGAAACGCATTACCGTGCCGTTTAACCGGATTCAGGCGTTGCGAATTGTGGAAGGAACGATGCGTCAGCCACTTGGTTATGCAATGCTTCATGTAGAAAGCGCCGGTTACGGGGATCACCAGGATTCGGGTTCGGTGGTTGTATTTCCGCTGATCAAAAAATCCAGGGTGAATGATTTCCTGGAGAAAGTGATACCGGATTACAAGTTTACTGTGAATTCGGTGAAGCCCCCTAAACGGGCATTAACCCGGTATATCATTCGGTCTTCCGCGGTGTTGGCAATTGTCCTGATGTTTTTCTACTGGCTCCTGGGATCACCCGGCTGGATCTGGTTTTTTATGATACCCGGAATTTTTTGGGGATGGCTGCGCCACAGGGATGCAGCTGTCAGCATACAGCCGGAAAAGATGGTTCTGCAATCACGGGTTTTGGCCAGAACTACGGCGGTCGTCAGGCGAAACCGGGCACAGGATGCCACCAAAAGTGCCAGTTGGATTCAGAAGTTCAGAAAGCTGGCGAACCTGGAGGTCTCGGTAGCTTCGGGCGATCAGGGCCGGAGTTTTCAGGTCAGGGAACTGGAGGAGGCGGATGCCGAGGAACTGTTGCCCTGGATTACTCGTGAATATGTGAAAAATGAAGTGGTTTGGGATATTGTTGACCGGCCATTGAAAGAATGGTGAACAGGTAAAATGAAAATATAAAAAGGAGTTAAAATCGCGGGGCAGTTGAGAAAACAAAACCGGGTGCGTTGCTCTTTCTGCACTCCATTCACTTATCTCCCCGGGGATCGTTCCCGGAACCCGGTTCTGTTTATTTTACTGTTTTATCCTTCAACCGGAGCCGGCTCCTGGCCTTTGGCGTATTCATCCACCGGAACACAAGCGCACATCAGGTTGCGATCACCGTAGGCATCGTCGACGCGGCTCACGGCCGGCCAGAACTTATTGAAACGCAGATGTGATATAGGGAATGCCGCTTTTTCACGGCTGTATGGCCGGTCCCATTCTCCTTCGATCAATGTACGCTGGGTGTGCGGTGCATTGCGCAATACATTGATTTCAAAATCGGCCGATCCTTCTTCGATTTCCCGGATCTCCTTGCGAATTTGAATCATTGCTTCACAGAAACGGTCGAGCTCTTCTTTTGATTCGCTTTCGGTGGGTTCTATCATCAGTGTTCCGGGAACCGGAAATGACATGGTTGGGGCATGGAAACCATAATCCATCAAACGCTTGGCGATATCAGATGCATCAACACCGGCTCTTTGTTTAAATTGCCGCACATCGATAATAAACTCATGAGCCGAGCGGCCTGACTTTCCGGTGTATAAGACTGGATAGTGTTCGTTCAATCGGTCTTTGAGATAATTGGCGTTTAAAATCGCAACTTTGGTCGATTTTGTCAGTCCATCACTGCCGAGCATTCGGATATAGGCATGGGAAATCGGAAGAATACTGGCACTTCCCCGGGGAGCTGCCGAAATGGAATCGATCGCTTTTTCCCCGCCCACCGGGATAACCGGGTGTGAGGGCAGGTATGGTTTAAGTTTATCATTGGCTGTAATGGGACCCATTCCGGGCCCGCCTCCGCCGTGTGGAATGCAAAATGTTTTGTGCAGGTTCAAGTGGCATACGTCCGCACCCACCAGGGCCGGTGTGGTAAGGCCGACCTGGGCATTCATATTCGCACCGTCCATATAGACCATACCGCCGTATTCATGAATCAGGTTACATATTTCACGAATATCTTCTTCAAATACGCCGTGTGTCGACGGGTAGGTAACCATGAGTGCTGCCAGGGATTCCTGATGGGCTTCAACTTTCTGGCGAAGATCATCCAGGTCAATGTTTCCGTGTTCGTCACAACGCGTTACAACGACCTTCATTCCCGCCATAACGGCACTTGCGGGATTCGTTCCATGAGCCGAGGAGGGCACGATGCAGACATTGCGGTGCCCCTCTCCACGGTCTTTGTGATAGGCGCGTATGACCATCAGTCCGGCAAACTCGCCCTGAGCACCGGAATTTGGCTGCAGCGATACAGCGGAATAACCGGTAATTTCAGCAAGCCATGACTCAATCTGTTCAAATAAAATCTGGTATCCTTCTGCCTGATTTTTCGGGGCAAACGGGTGAAGTTTGCTGAATTCCGGCCAGGTGATAGGGATCATCTCGGTGCTGGCATTCAGTTTCATCGTACAGGAGCCGAGTGAAATCATCGAATGGGTAAGATCGAGGTCCCGGTTTTCCAGTGTTTTCAGATACCGAAGCATCTCGTGTTCGGAGTGAAAACTGTTGAACACCGGGTGATTCAGATAGACGGATTTTCGCCGGATCGATTCAGGCAACTCCAGTTGTATCTCATTTGATTCGCTGGCTGTCTCAAACCGGTTTGTCTGGCCGGTGGCTTCGGCAAAAATATCGAGAATTACGTCAACATCTTCCAGATCTTTGGTTTCATCGAGGGAGACCCCGACATAGTCGTTTTCGTAGCGCAGGTTGACTTCACGATTTATGGCAGCCTTTCGGAGTTTCTCAATATTCAGTTTGCCTGTTTTTACAGCAAGAGTGTCGAAATAATGTTCATGAATGATCTCAACACCGAGTTTTTTCAGGCCTGAAGCGGTCAGCCTGGCCAGTCCGTGTATTCTGGAAGCGATCTGTTTGAGGCCGGCAGGGCCGTGATAAACAGCGTAAAAACCGGCGATGACTGCCAGGAGTACCTGGGCGGTACAAATATTGGATGTAGCTTTTTCACGGCGAATATGTTGTTCCCGGGTTTGCAGGGCCATTCTGTATGCGGGGTTACCTTCGGCATCCTGGGTCACACCGATTATTCGTCCCGGAATCCGCCGTTTATGCTCTTCCAGGGTCGCAAAATATCCAGCGTGTGGCCCGCCATATCCCATCGGCACGCCAAAACGCTGGGCAGATCCAACGACCACATCTGCTCCCATGTCGCCGGGCGAGCGAATCAGCGCCAGGCTGAGCAGGTCAGCTGCTACCGCGACTTTCAGATCGTTTTCGTGGGCAGCGCCGATCAAATCTGAGTAATCGTGGATGGCTCCATCGGTTGCCGGATACTGAACCAGAATCCCGAAGAGATCTTCGCTGGTTACATCAAGCCGGGTGTGATTGCCCGTCACAAGATTGATACCCAGCGGTTCAGCCCTGGTTTTTAATACGGAGATGGTTTGAGGGTGGCAATGCTCTGATACGAAAAACGTATCTGCTTTCTTTTTTTTCTTGCCCTTTCGCAGGTCGAAGATCATCGACATCGCTTCAGCTGCGGCTGTTGCTTCATCCAACAGGGAGGCATTGGCAATTTCCATGCCGGTCAGGTCCGATACCATGGTTTGAAAGTTGATCAGTGCCTCCAGCCGGCCCTGTGAAATTTCCGCCTGGTATGGTGTATATGATGTATACCAGCCGGGATTTTCCAGAACATTTCTCAGGATGACATTCGGGGTTAATGTATCATAATATCCCATTCCGATGAAGGAACGAAAGATCCGGTTTCGGGATGCTGTTTGCCTGAGCTCTTCGAGATAATCACTTTCGCTGAGAGGCGGGGGAAGCTGCAGCGGTTTATGCATCCGGATACCGGCCGGAATAGCCTCGGCAATAAGCTGATCGAGGCTATCTGCTTTTATGGACTGCAACATTTCTTCGATTTGACGGTCATCCGGGCCGATATGGCGGTTTTTAAACGCTTCTTTATCGAAATTGATCTTCATGAAATAGGATTGATCGGATTGAATTGATTATGTGTTGCTCGCTAACAAAATACACTGCAAATCTGTTTCAAAACATGTAATAAAGATAAGCTTTTTTGAATGGATTATTATCGGTTTGCTGAGGATTTATTCAGATAAAAGGACAGCATGAATAAATGAATTTTCTTCGTCTCCGTGCTGTTCCCGGAAAGACTATAATTTAGTTTCGACTAAAGATTTTATTCATTTAGACATAATTTGTACTTTAGTGCTTTTAAAATAATAGATGTATATGGATTTTGAGACGTTAAGGATTTGGTTTTTGGATTTGGGGCCGGTTTGGCAGGCTCTGATTGCGGGAACTTTCTGCTGGATTACGACCTCGATCGGGGCTGGGGTTGTTTTTTTGAATCGTAACGTGAGCCGCAAGCTGCTCGACAGTATGTTGGGATTTGCTGCCGGAGTAATGATAGCGGCCAGTATCTGGTCGTTGATTGAACCGTCGATTGAGATGTCGGAAGCACTCGGTTATATCAAATGGATGCCGGCTACAGTCGGTTTTTTGCTTGGGGCATTTTGTATCCGTGTGGCTGACGCCTATGTACCTCATTTACATTTGGGCCTGCCGAAGGAGGCAGCCGAAGGAGTTCGCACTACCTGGCGACGGGCAACTCTTCTGGTGATGGCGATAACGCTGCATAATATTCCGGAAGGATTGGCAGTTGGTGTGTTGTTTGGTGCGGCGGCAACCGGTATTGACCCGACCGGGACTGCAACGGTAGCGGGGGCGGTTGCCCTTGCAATCGGTATCAGTATTCAGAATCTGCCTGAAGGGATGGCAGTATCCATGCCGCTTCGCGGTGAGGGAGTGTCAAGGAA
>SLOU01000170.1 GCA_007132385.1 Balneolaceae bacterium
GAAACCGCCGGCATTAATGGTGTTGCCAGGCAAAACAACAACAGGTCAGGAAGTCGGTCGAACGAAGAATTCAGAAGAGTGGTATTCGTTGTGGAAGAAGGTGTCGCACATATGCGGGAAGTAAGCACTGGGATCTCTGATAACCGTTACATGCAGATTCAAGGCGGATTAAGTGAAGGTGAAGAGGTCGTAACAGGCAGTTACCGAATTCTTTCAAGAGATTTGGAAGATGGAAACGCTGTTGAAGTCAGAAACCAAAGAACGATAGCTTCAAGAAATTAACCCAAAAGCAGAATAGATCTTGCCATGACTCTTCAGCCAATTATACAAATCCGGGATATTAAACGAATTTACAAAATGGGGCAGACAGAGGTAAGAGCCCTGAACGGCGTATCCTTTGATGTTAAAAAAAATGAATACATTGCGATAATGGGGCCATCAGGATCGGGTAAATCGACTTTGATGAATATAATCGGATGTCTTGATACGCCAACAGAAGGAGATTATATCCTGAATGATCAAAATGTTAGTGAATTGGAAGATAGCGAGCTGGCGGAGGTTCGAAACAGGGAGATCGGATTTGTATTTCAAACCTTCAACCTGCTGCCGAGAACCGATTGTCTTTCCAATGTGGAATTGCCTTTAATCTATTCTGGAATGAAAACTTCTGAGCGTCGCAGACGTGCGATCGCTACTTTGGAGCGCGTGGGTTTGGGTGACAGGCTTGACCATAAACCAAATGAACTATCTGGCGGCCAGCGTCAACGCGTAGCGATTGCAAGAGCCTTGGTTAACCAGCCATCCATTTTACTGGCGGATGAACCTACCGGTAATCTCGATTCCAAAACCGGTGATGAAATTATGGCACTTTTTGAAGAGCTTCACAGAGCCGGCAACACAATTATACTTGTAACCCATGAACAGGAAATTGCAGAGCATGCTTATCGGATTGTCCGACTGCGAGATGGCCTGATAAAAAAAAAAAAAAAAGTGACTCATCCTGTAAAAACGGCAATGATGACCTGATACCACTTAGGCAAATGTTTATTTAGCCTGTTATTATCCGTTCAGATGCTTACCTTTTGGCAATAAAGTAGAATTACCTACTTGAATTCAATGAATTTAATTGTATTAGAAACAGCGGGTTACCTGTTAAAATGAATAACTCTTCCAACCGGTCTGATGAACATTCATTTTTGATCGACTCGGTACAGCTAAATAATCTGAAAGGACAGACTGTATTAATCAAATATGGCGGCAATGCGATGATCGACGATAAAGCTGCCAACCATGTATTTGATCAGATTGCTGCTTTATACCGCTACGGGATTAAACCGATAATTGTTCACGGTGGTGGCCCTTTTATCAGGAAACTGCTCAGTAACGCCGGGATTAAGTCTGTCTTCATAGAAGGACACAGAAAAACTGATGAGCAGATGCTCGAATATGTCGAGATGGCTTTAAACGGAAAAGTAAATGGCATGATAGTCAAACAACTCAATATTCGGGGATTGCATGCAGTCGGATTGTCGGGTAAAGATGCAGCTATGGTACGTGCAAGACGACGCTATCATATTTCCAAAAAAAATAGGGAGGAAATTAAAACAGATATTGGATTTGTGGGGGATGTCGAATCGGTTGAGCCCAAATTGATAACTCTGCTGCTTGGTCAGGGATATCTTCCGGTGATAGCTCCCCTGGGAGTGGGCAGCGATGGTCAAGATTATAATATTAACGCGGACATGTTTGCCGGCCATATAGCCGGAGCTTTAGGATGCCGGGCTTTTATTGCCCTTACAGATGTGGATGGTTTGATGGAAGACCCCAAAGAACCACGGTCAAAAATTGAAAAGATAAATAGCACTCAAATAAAAAACGGAATCGGGAAAACCATTCTCGGGGGTATGATTCCAAAAGTTGAATCCAGCCTGATAGCCCTCCGGAACGGAGTGCAGCGGGCGCATATCATAAACGGGATGAAACCGGATACTCTATTGAGGGAGTTGTTGTCTAATGAGCGAAGCGGGACATGTATTGTATCATAAAACTTCAAACGAATGAAATTGACGAATAAAGTAATTTCTGAATTAACCGAAAAACATCACTTCAAAATTTATAAGCGGTATCCTATTGCCCTTGCCAAAGGAAGAGGAGCTCGTGTGTGGGATGTCGAAGGAAATGAATATATTGACGCCTTGGCCGGCATTGCCGTGAACAGTGTTGGGCACTGTCATCCTGACGTTGTAAAAGCCATCCGTCAGCAGGCTGAGAAATCGATTCATATTTCAAATCTTTATTACAGCGAGACACAGGCAAAACTTGCGGCAAAGCTTGTAGAGATTTCCGGACTTGACCGGGTTTTCTTTTGCAACAGCGGAGCAGAATCAATCGAATCAGCTGTCAAAACTGCTAGAAGTTATGCAAATAAACTGGGCAAAAAAGGGGATGTTATTTCCATGGATAACTGTTTCCACGGACGTACCCTTGGTACCATTGCAATGGGCAAGGAGAAATACCGAAAAGGATTTGAACCGATGCCTCCCGGATATAAAAGACTGCCATTTAATGACCTGGATGCGATGAAAAAGGAGGTCAATAGCGATACTGTGGCAGTGGTGATTGAGCCTGTTCAAGGTGAAGGGGGTATTCACACTGCTTCTGACAAATTTTTACAGGGTGTGCGGGAGTTGTGTGATAAACATAATGCGTTGCTGATTTTTGATGAAATTCAGTGTGGCATTGCCCGAACCGGGAAAATGTTTGCATGGATGCACAGTGGTGTAAAGCCGGACCTTCTATGTATAGCGAAAGCGTTAGGCGGCGGATTCCCAATCGGAGCAACGATTGCAACCGAGAAAGCGGCCGCCGGACTTGATTATGGTGTGCACGGTACCACTTACGGGGGAAATCCGCTTGCGTGTGCAGCTGCATTGGCGGCACTGAAAGTGATTGAAGATGAGAACCTTTGCAGCCGGGCGGCTGAGTTAGGGGATTATATGATGAAGGAGATCAGAGAACGAACATTAGGCTGGAACTCGGTGAAAGAAGTTAGAGGAGTCGGTTTAATGATTGGTGTGGACCTGTCATTCAACGGAGCGAATGTAGTAAATAAAATGCTTGATTTTGGAGTTTTATCAAACTGTGCTTCAGGCTCGGTTATGAGAATTGTCCCTCCACTGGTAGCGACCAAAGATGAAATTGATACGATTATCCGGGTATTGCTCGACTCCATCAAATTCTGTTCCAACCGGTCGCAGCAGGAGATTGAACTGGATAAAAAAGAACAGATTTAAAAATATACTATGAGCGAATTGGAAAACAATATCAATGAACGTTCTTTTTCCAATTACGAAATTGAACACGGTAAACGGAATATCGGGGTAGTGGGTGCAACCGGATACACCGGTATGGAGCTGATTCGACTGCTTACTCAACACCCGGATATCAATCTGGAGGTGGTTACTTCACGAAGCAGTGCCGGAAAAAAGTATTCGGCTATTTATCCTTCTTTTGAAGGAATTTTTGATAATGAGCTGCTGCCAGTAGATTCTGTTTCAGACCACGATCTGGATCTTGTATTCCTGGCAATGCCTCACAGGGTTTCAATGGATTTTGTAAAAGATTACGGACTTGAAAATTTTCGGATTGTCGACCTTTCGGGAGATTTCAGGCTAAAATCGGCTGACCTTTATGAGCAGTGGTATGAAAAAAAACATTCATGTCCTCAGTATATTGAACAGGCGGCATACGGACTGCCAGAATTGAACCGGGACCGAATTCGAAATGCTGATCTGGTTGCCAATCCTGGTTGTTACCCGACTTCTTCTATACTTGCACTGGCTCCGCTTTTAATGAATTCGCTCATTGACCCGGGATCGATAATAATCGATTCCAAATCGGGAGTTACCGGGGCTGGCTCAACTCCAAAGGAGACGACTCACTTTCCAAATGTATTTGGGAATTTTTCTGCTTATGGCCTTTTAAATCATCGTCATACTCCGGAAATTGAGCAGATCCTCTCAATTGTTACTGAACAAGAAGTGCAGGTTCAATTTACTCCGCATCTGTTGCCGATCGACCGTGGTATTTTGACAACCACATACTCCAGGCCGTCAGTGGATTTGAATCAGGACTTGGTTCGTGAAGCTTTTTTACTGTTTTACGAAACAGAATATTTTGTTCGGGTCGTAGATCAACCGCCATCTGTAAAAAATGTCAGAGGTTCCAACTATTGTGATCTTTATGCGACTTATGATGAGCGAACAAACCGGATTATTACCATTGCTGCTATTGACAACCTGGTAAAAGGGGCTGCCGGGCAAGCGATACAGAATATGAATTTAATGCTCAGAAAAATTGAAAAAACCGGGTTGGTCTATCCACCCTTAAATCCCTGAAAAACGAATATTTTTATTATTTGAACAATTCCAGATAACTATGCAGAAAAACATTTGTGATGTCAGAGGTATCCAGGCGTGGGGTGCCCACATGGGAATCAAATCAAAACGACGTGATTTGGCAATAATATATTCAGAAAAGCCGGCCAGCGCAGCTGCAGTTTTCACTAAAAACCTGGTATGTGCCGAGCCGGTAAAATTAAGTCGCCGGCATGTAGAAGACGGAATTATCCAGGCGATGGTTATTAATTCTGGCAATGCCAATGCGTGTACCGGAAAAAAGGGTTGGAAGGGGGCAGTTGCCATGGCCGAAACTACGGCAGAAGTCCTGGGTATACCTGTAGAATCGGTACTGGTAGCGTCTACAGGATTGATCGGGGAACCATTTCCAACAGAAAAAGTGGTTAATGGAATCCGAGAATGCTCGCAGAAATTGTCCAACCGCCAGCTGGCCGGATCACTTGCGGCAAATGCAATCCTGACAACCGATACCTTTGCCAAGGAAGGGTTTACTTCCTTTGATATTGACGATATCAGAATAAATATGGCCGGAATTGCCAAAGGTTCAGGAATGATACACCCTGATATGGCAACGATGCTTGGTTTTATTGTCTGTGATGTTGCGGTTGAGTCCGGATTGCTGAAAAGAGCACTATCAACCGTAGTTGATAAAACGTTTAATATGATTACTGTGGACGGAGACACATCCACCAACGATATGGTTGGAATTCTCTGTAACGGTATGGCTGGTAATGAGATAATCGACCAGGAAGACAGGCGATATGACTTGTTTGTTGAACACCTTGAAAAGCTCTGTCTTCACCTGGCGATGTTGATAGTCTCGGATGGTGAAGGGTCTACCAAACTGGCTGAATATCGAGTGGAAGGCGCCAAAACCGAGCAAGATGCTCGTCAAATTGTACGGACGATTTCGACATCAAGCCTGGTTAAAACAGCTATTTTCGGAATGGACCCCAATTGGGGACGTATTTTCGCAGCAGCCGGGCGTGCAGGGGTTCCTTTCGACCCTGAAAAAGTTTCTCTTTATTTTGGAAAAAATCGTGCTGTAAAAATACTGGAAAACGGGCAGCCTACCGATCACAGCCGATCGGATTTGAAACAAGAGATGAAATCATCTACAATTATTATCACACTCACACTTTCTGAAGGCGATGCAGAGGCTGTTGGTTGGGGTTCAGACCTGTCTTATGAATATGTAAGAATCAATGCCGAATACACAACCTGATTACTTATACCTGATATCTTGAACGTCCTTGATGCAGTTTGAAAGAATTGCAGGCTCCAAAAAAAACAGGAAAACTGTATCTTATTGAGTTATCTTCAGTGCAGTTAAATAAAATATTGTGTTTACATAACTGACTTGGAGAAAAAAAGAACGTATTTTTAGATATTCATTAATCACTAATTTTTTAAACTTTTGAATTACCAAGATTCCAATTATTCCCCGACAACTCAGTTTACCCTGTTTCCTCCGGCAGTAAAGCATCTCATTATTATTAATTTATTGTTTTTTTTGGCGCTGGTAACACCCACTATTGGTGATTACCTGTTTCGGTTTGGTGCTTTATGGCCTATTGGGAGTCCCTATTTTGAGCCCTGGCAGTTGATCAGTTATATGTTTTTGCATGCTGACCTCTGGCATATTTTTTTCAATCTTTTTGCCTTGTGGATATTTGGACAGGCAATCGAAAATTATTGGGGTACCAAACGGTTTGTTTCTTATTATTTTCTGACAGGTATTGGAGCTGCTCTTATACATATGTGGATCAGTGGGGGGGGAGCTCCTACCATTGGTGCTTCCGGTGCAGTATTTGGTATTTTGCTTGCATTTGGAATGATGTTTCCTGAGCGCTATATCATGCTATTGATTCCACCTATCCCTATGAAAGCCAAATATTTCGTCGCTATTTTCGGCGCGATTGAACTTTTTTTTGGTTTTACTGGTACCCGTTCAGGGATTGCACATTTTGCTCATCTCTGAGGTATGGTTGTAGGATTTGTCCTGATTAAATTCTGGGGATTGAAAGGTGAACGTTATTAAGAAATCAGACAGAGGAAAAAAAGATGTACCAGGATTCGTTTGGTAGTGCATTAAAGAGAGGTTATATGAGTATCCCGGTTGCTATCCGGGTGCTAATCTCGATTAATGTGGCAATATTTGTACTCCAGTCACTGGCGGGTGCAGGTTTTTACCGAATGATTGTAGAATTGTTCGGGTTTGACCCGGACTGGCGTATTGCTGCGACCCAGCCGTGGCGACTGTTTACCTATATGTTTATTCACGCACATACCTTTCACCTGTTATTTAATATGTTGTGGTTATGGTGGATGGGACGTGCGGTAGAAGAAACCCTTGGCCCAAGAACATTCCTTGTTATTTACTTTGGGGCGGGAATCGGCGGGGTTTTGTTAAACATGGTGCTGGCATTTATTAGTGGTTATAACCTTGTGATTGGTGCATCTGGTGCTGTTTTGGGAGTTATGGTAGCCTTTGCGTATATGTTTCCGCGAACACCGATTATGCTTTTGCTGCTTCCGCCGATTGAAGCCCGGTTTATCGTGGCCGGTTTGATTGCGATTGATCTTATATTTATCGGAGCAGGTGATAATGTTGCTAGACTCGTTCACCTTGGAGGGGCCGGTTTTGGTTACCTGCTGATTTCAGCACACTACAAAGGAACAGATTTGAGTGCTATAGTGCGGACCCTGGAAAATTTAAAACCCGGTAAACGCAAGACAAAACCGAAGCAGAAAAAAAACAAAAATATGTACTCGATCAAGGACGTTGAGATCATGGAAGAAAGCGAAGCAGATGAACTCGATGAAATACTGGACAAGATTTCAAAAAAGGGATATGATGCTTTGAGTGCGGAAGAGAAAAAAAAGCTTTTTGAATTAAGTAAACGTAATTAGTTATCACTGTAAAATTGATAATTCTTTGTAATGGCTGCTATTCATAGACAAAAAACAATCCGGGTGATGGTCGACGATGTGCCTATCGGAGGGGGAGCACCGATCGTCGTTCAATCGATGACCAACACCGATACGGCTGACGTAGATTCAACGGTTGATCAGATTGAGCACCTTTACAAAGCGGGTTCAGAACTTGTGCGAATTACCGTTAATCATGCAGAGGCTGCCAAAGCAGTTCCTCATATCAAAGAAAAACTGATGAAAAGAGGGATTGAGGTTCCGATTATTGGTGATTTCCATTATAACGGGCACAAACTTTTACCGGGCTATCCCGACATGGCTTCGGCCTTGTCAAAATTCCGGATCAATCCGGGGAATACCGGTACGAGACAACGTGATAAAAATTTCTGTACCATTGTCGAACAGGCAATTATTCATGACAAACCGGTACGGATCGGGGTGAATTGGGGGTCGCTCGATCAACAACTTCTCGCCCTGAAAATGGATGAAAACAACCGGAGGGATAAACCAAAATCCTCCAGGGATGTGATGCTCGACACGATGGTTGAAAGTGCACGCCGATCCTCAGAAATTGCAGAAGATGTGGGACTTTCGTCCGATAAAATTATTATCAGCTGCAAGATGTCGGGGGTTCAGGACCTGATACAGGTGTATCAAATCATATCCGACCAACTCGATTATCCACTCCACCTGGGGCTGACTGAGGCCGGGATGGGGATGAAAGGTACAGTTGCAAGTGCTGCCGCTTTATCGGTTCTATTGCAAAAAGGCGTCGGTGACACGATTCGTGTTTCTCTTACTCCGATGCCGGGTGCTGACCGGGCAGAAGAAGTACGCATTTGTCAGCAAATCCTGCAGTCTCTGGGTATTCGCAGCTTTATCCCGCAGGTGACCTCCTGCCCGGGTTGTGGAAGAACGCAAAGTACCTATTTTCAGGAACTTGCCGATGAGATTCAACAGTACATTGTGCGTCAAATGCCGATCTGGAGAGAAGAGTATCCCGGAGTGGAGGAGATGGATGTAGCTGTAATGGGATGTGTGGTAAACGGTCCGGGGGAGTCGCGTCATGCCAATATCGGCATTTCTCTTCCGGGAACATTTGAGGAACCTGCAGCACCGGTCTATGTGGATGGTGAACATTACAAAACTTTACGGGGCGATGGAATTGGGGCTGAATTCCGAAAAATTCTGGACAATTATATCATTCAAAATTACAGCCGTAAACAGAAAGCCTGACAAAATCGGCTAACCTTTACTCAGAAAAAAGCCAGTCAGTCCAGATCCGTTTCACCGTCTGTAATTCAACGGCCCAGAGTGGGGGCGGGAATTACTTCCATACCATCAAGACGCTCGCGTTCAAGTTCTCTTGCATTGACAACATCCCGGATATAAATTTCTTCTACC
>SLOU01000088.1 GCA_007132385.1 Balneolaceae bacterium
CGATGAAGTTCGTTCCCTCGAGAAGGCGCTCGATGGTCGCCTCTTCAAATAGCTCCTCGGTTCCGGGAAGTCCGGCAAGGATCGTATCCGTAAGCCGCTGAATTTGCGGCTTATCAAAAGACTTCATAAATCGGTCCGCTTTTTCAAGAACTGCAGAAGAGTAATCGTTTTCAGCACCTTTTCGTTTAAGAATATTCAGATCAAAGGCAGCAATTGCTGGTTCTTCAAATCGAAGAGCGGTAGAATTATCAGCAACTTTGTAATCCAGATCCGTCCGCGTCCAGTCGAGTACAGGCATAAAATTATAGCAGATGACCGGTATGCCACAGGCTGCCAGGTTACGAATACTTGATTTATAATTCTCAATATATTTTTTGTAACCTCCAATCTTTCGTTTGATGTCCTCGTGTACGGGGACACTTTCCACGACTGACCAGGTTAAACCTGCTTCTTCAATTTCAACTTTTCTTTTCTGAATTTCATCTACGGTCCAGACCTTACCGATTGGAATGTGGTGCAAAGCCGTTACTATACCGGTTGTTCCGGTTTGAACAATCTCCTGCAAAGAGATCGTATCGTAGGGACCATACCAGCGCCATGTTTGTTCCAATTTCATGAAATTGATTATTCAGGGTTCAGGTTATAAAATAAATGAATTTCCAAAATCCCTTGAGCGTTTATGCTTACTTGATTATCATCCACAGTAAATAACTTAACCGGTTAATCGATCATCTCAAAGTTTGAAAAATGTTTGTGTATATATGAAGTGAATCAGGATTCCTTCAATGTGGATACGGGTCGACAGTCCAGAAAAATCGACACTCAGATAAGCTGGAAACATATTCTGATCTGTTTAAAGGCAAGCAATGAAAAATTCCTGATTGCAATTTATATGAGTTACCTGAACAAGCTATTTTCACTGGAAAATAAATTATCAATCATTGTAGATGGTAGTAGAGTTCTTGGTGGCGCGATGTTGTCTATTTTGATGCAGGCGGGTTCAAAAACTTCTATTTTTTACAATGGTAAGCAGTAGGGTGATCAGCAGCAGGGGTTGTGATCTGACTGGTTTCAGAAAATACCTCATCCTTTGAAACCGGGTCAATCATACCGATAGATGGTGGTTTTACGGGTATGACAATCTGAGAAAAGATTTTTTATTTTGATCGAAATTGAATAATTGTAACAATACTGCTAAAAAGCTCTTTGCTATTGGATGGCAGGGATAACCAGATTTTTAACTCAATATCAGAAATGACCCGTAAAGAAATTGTTCAACAGGTAGAAAAGCACAAAGTTGTCGCTGTGCTCCGGTTTCCGGATCCGGAACATTTTGCACCGATTTATGAAGCTTTACTTGAAGGAGGGATCAAGGTTCTGGAAATAACAATGACCGTTCCGAATGCCTTGAAACTGATCCGTAAAGCAACAGACAAGGCCCCTCCTGATGTTACCGTCGGGGCAGGCTCGGTGATCAATCGGGAATCTGTACAGAGAACTGTGGATGCAGGAGCTGAATTTATTGTTAGCCCTATTGTTAAACAGGAAGTGATTGAAGAAGCCGGAAAACTGGAAAAACCGGTAATGCCTGGTGCGTTTACACCTACGGAAATTCAATGGGCTTGGGAAGCCGGAGCAGATATAGTGAAAGTTTTTCCTGCCGATATTGTTGGGATGCCCTTTTTTAAAGCTGTCAAAGCTCCGCTTCCTCATCTCAAACTGATGCCTACCGGCGGTGTTTCTTTGACTAATGCAAAACAGTGGATCGCTGCCGGAGCCTCTGCTGTGGGTGTGGGAAGTGCCTTGGTTGACAATAAAGCAGTGGCAGAAGGAAATTTTGATCAAATTAAAAAGAACGCAGAAATGATAATCGAAAATCTAAGTGAGATTTGATTCATGGCAAAGATAGTGACTTTCGGAGAATTAATGCTCAGGCTATCTACACCGGGGTTTGCAAGATTTTTGCAATCAGACCGGTTCAAAATAACTTTCGGCGGTGGTGAAGCCAATGTAGCCGTTGCCTTGTCCAGCTACGGCGAGGATGCCTATTTTGTAAGTCGTTTCCCGAAGCATGAGATTGGTGAGGCGGCTATTCAGTCTATACAGCGTTACGGTGTGAAAACCGACTACATCCTACGGGGCGGTGACCGGCTGGGAGTCTACTACCTGGAAACCGGAGCCAGCCAAAGGCCGTCGAAGATTATCTATGACCGGGCTGGATCAGCCGTCAACGATATGGATGGAACCCTGGCCGATTGGGACCGGATTTTCGAAGGAAAAGATTGGTTTCATTGGACAGGAATTACCCCGGCTTTGGGAAATAAATCCCAAAAAGCTATTGTTGCTGCTTGTAAATCTGCTCATAATGCCGGTGCCACTATCAGTTGTGATCTGAATTTTCGCAGCAAGCTTTGGACAGAAAGTGAGGCACAGGCTGTCATGAACCCGTTAATGGAGTATGTAGATGTTTGTATTGCCAATGAGGAGGATGCTCAGCGAAGCCTCGGTTTTGAAGCTGGTAAGACAGACATTGAAGGTGCAGAACTCGATGAGGCCGGATATTATCAACTTGCGCGGGAGCTTAAATCAGCGTACGATTTCAAGGCAGTTGCTATTACTCTTCGTGAAAGTTTTTCAGCTTCCATAAATGGCTGGAGTGCGGTGCTACACGATGATAAAGACTGCAAAACACCGGTTCGTTCAAACCGGTATGAGATTCATATAGTTGATCGCGTGGGGGGTGGCGATTCGTTTGCCTCCGGGTTGATTTACGGACTTTTGAATAAAGAGAATACCAGGGATGCACTGGAATTTGCAGTTGGGGCTTCCTGTATGAAGCATACAATCCCGGGTGATTATAATCTGGTAAGTGTTGATGAAGTTGAAAAACTTGTAGCCAGCGGTGGCTCCGGAAGGGTGGAACGGTGAACGATGTATATTAAAACTCAATATTTTATGATCATTCTGTCATGAAAAAAAAATTTATTCATGAAGATATTTTGCTTCACAACGACACCGCATGTGAGCTGTTTCATGAGTTTGCCAGGGATCAGCCAATTATCGATTACCACTGTCATTTGCCGCCGGATCAAATCGCACAGGATATACATTTCCGGAATATGACACATATTTGGCTGGATGGAGATCACTACAAGTGGAGGGGAATGCGATCCTGCGGGGTCGGTGAAAAATATATCACGGGGGATGCAACGGACAAGGAGAAATTTCTGGCATGGGCCGAAACAGTCCCAAAAACATTGCGAAATCCGCTTTACCACTGGACGCATATGGAACTGAATCATCCATTTGGCCTCAACGACCGGCTTTTAAATGAATCAACTGCCGATTCGATCTGGGATGAATGCAATGAAATACTGCAAAGTCCGGAATTTTCCACTCGCGGGCTGCTGAAACAAAGTAATGTGGAGGTTGTTGCCACGACGGATGATCCGACAGATACACTTGAGCATCATATCGCTTTTCAAAAGGAGCCTGATACGGGCCTGATTATGGTTCCTACGTTTCGACCTGACCGGGGAATGGAAATTGAAAATGGAGATGAGTTTCGGCAATGGGTTGGAAAACTGGAAGAATCGGCCAATTTGGAGATTACGAATTATCAGGATTTTATAGACGCGATTAAGAAGCGTCATGACTTTTTCGATTCCCTTGGCTGCATGGCGTCTGACCATGGGATTGAGCAGCCCCATGCAGAACCGTTTACCGATCAGCAGTTAAAGACGATTTTTGACCAGGTAATGTCGGGTAAAACACCCTCGGAACTCGATGTAGAGCGATTCAAATCCGCATTTCTCTACTATTGCGGGCTGATGGATCATGAAAAGGAATGGGTTTTCCAACTCCATATAGGGGCATTGAGAAATAACAATACCCGGATGTTGAAAAAATTAGGCCGTGATACCGGGTTTGACTCAATGGGAGATTTTGAAATGGCTCGACCGCTGTCCAGGCTTCTTGATAATCTGGACACGGAAAATCGTCTTCCACGGGTTGTTCTCTATAATAACAATCCAAGAGACAACGAATTGATGGCAACCATGATCGGGAATTTTCAGGACGGTTCCATCCCGGGCAAAATGCAGTATGGGCCGCCTTGGTGGTTTCTGGATCAGATTGACGGTATTGAAAAGCAGGCGGAAGCCCTCTCGAATATGGGAATTCTGAGTGAATTTATCGGGATGACGACAGATTCAAGGAGTTTTCTCTCTTTTCCTAGACATGATTACTTTCGCCGTATTATCTGTAACCTGCTTGGCGAGGATATGGAACGCGGTTTGATTCCTGACGATATTGAACTCGTATCCAAAATGGTTACAGATATATGTTACAACAACGCCGTTGATTTCTTTCGCTACGAAAGCGTATCGAAAAATGTTTGATAGTCAACAAGATTGTCAGGTCAAAATGAACAATCGGGTGTTTTCCGATGATATCCAGTGCTGTCACAAGTACGAAAACATAAAAAGCAGGTTATTCAGATGTATTACATAAAAAGTATATTCAAAAGTGATTTCATTCCCTGACCCTCTGGGTTGGAAAGTAAATTAAAATAAAGTGCAAGATAACCCGATGGCTCTGCCTCGGGGTAGTTCATTCAAAAAATTTACACTGCAGCAAAGAAAAACCCGATATGAAAATAAGTGATTTGAACAAGACCGAAGGCCGGCGTTTCCCGGCCCGGAGAGTAACCCGGAATATTGTGGGTGGCAGTTCGCCCATTCAGGCCGAAGCTTTTTCCATGGGTATTGTAACCCTGGACCCGGAAGGAGGGCAGGTGCCCTGGCACAACCATGAGCAGGAAGAGGTGTACCTGGTCTTGGAAGGGGAAGGGGAAATGTGCCTGGGCGAGGAGCGATTTACCCTTAAAGCAGGCCAGACGATTTTTATCCCTCCAGCGGAGTTTCACCAGTTGACCAACCGGGGAAAGATCCCACTGAAATTTATCTACTGCTATGGCCCGGCCGGGGATGTGGCACATTGGCGTCAGGAGCTGGAAGGCACGCTTCCGAAGGAAGGGGTGGATGTGCCGCCTCTGCCGGAAGGAGCCTGGCCGCAGTGTACGGATGCGCCGGAGGATTGATTGAATCATTTAGTCATCTTCGGAATGCAACGATGAATTTACGTAGACCGTTCGGGGAAGAAACCTGAAGTGTGCAGCCCCGCAGTTACAGGGTAGGCCCTGGCTGGGCAGGATGACAGAAAGGCGTAATGCCTTGCTGCCCGCAAACAATGAGTATCGTAAACAATATATATACCTGAAAATATAGATAACCAACGTACTTATGAGTGAACAGCAAAACAGACACACCGTCGGGATTATTATGAATGGTGTTACCGGACGGATGGGAGAAAATCAGCATCTGCTGCGCTCCATCCTGCCGATTATCAAACAGGGTGGTGTGAAGATCAGCGACCACGAATTTATTGTTCCCGAACCGGTGCTTGTCGGGCGCAATGCAACCAAACTTGAAAATCTTTCGTCCGAGACGGGTGTTGAAAAATGGACTACCGACCTGGATTCGGTGCTCGGGGACGATCAGTACTCCATCTATTTTGATTCCCAGCGTACCGACCTTCGTGTGGAGAGCGTAAAGAAGGCCGTAGAGGCTGGCAAACATATCTATTGTGAAAAACCTTCGGCCGTGACAACCGAGGATGCGGTGGAACTGTTTAAAGTGGCCGACAAAGCGGGGGTAAAGCACGGAGTGGTACAGGATAAACTCTGGTTGCCCGGCCTGGTAAAGCTCCGGCAGTTGAACCAGCAAGGATTTTTCGGTCAGATACTGTCGGTAAAAGCAGATTTTGGCTACTGGGTGTTTGAAGGCGATACGATCCCCGCCCAGCGGCCCTCGTGGAACTACCGCAAAGAAGATGGCGGCGGGATGATCCTGGATATGTTCTGTCACTGGCGTTATGTTATCGATAACCTGTTCGGGGATATTAAGGCGGTTTCCTGTCTGTCGGCCACACATATTGATGAACGGTTTGACGAGTCCGGAGCAAAATTCAAGTCGACGGCAGATGACGCTGCGTATGCGATTTTTCAGTTGAATAACGGGATCATCGCCCAGTTTAATTCCTCTTGGGCCACCCGGGTTCGTCGTGATGACCTGTTAACGATGCAAGTTGACGGGACGAAAGGATCGGCTGTAGCCGGCCTTCGGGAGGTATGGATACAACCCTATTCGGCCACCCCGAAACCGGTCTGGAACCCGGATGTGGACCAGAAGCTGGACTTTCGGGCCGATTGGGCAAAAATTCCGCACCAGCAGGAGTTCGAAAACGCTTTTAAAATCCAGTGGGAGCTGTTTTTAAAACATGTGGTCAAAGACGAGCCTTTCCGATGGGACCTTCTCGAGGCGGCTAAAGGCAACCAGCTTTCAGATATCGGCTACCAGGCCGCAAAGGAGCGTAAATGGATGGAAGTGCCGGACTTGGTGTGAGTGATGCTCAAATTGCTGCTTGTTAACTAAACACAGAATCATTTAAAAATTCTGAAAGTACTATGAATATTAATAACGACCTTAGCGTTGATGAGCTGAAAAAACCACTCGACGACCTTTGGGAATATTCAGCACGAAAAATCAGGCTGATTCGCAACCAGTACGACACCTCGAAAGGATCCCCGGTATTTACTGAAGCCGGCAAATATACCACACGCGGGTGGACCGAGTGGACACAGGGATTCCAATTCGGAGCGGAAATCATTCAGTTTGATGCGACCGGAGAAAAAGAATTTCTGCAGCTCGGCCGCGATGCCACTCTAAACATCATGGCCCCGCACATTACCCATATCGGGGTGCACGATCACGGTTTTAACAATGTGAGTACCTATGGAGCGCTGCTTCGGCTTATGCAAGAAGGGCGGATTGAGCCCAACGAATGGGAAAAGAATTTTTATGAGTTGGCGCTCAAATCGACCGGGGCAGTCCAGGCAGCCCGATGGACCTACGCGTCAGACGGGATCGGTTTTATTCACTCGTTTAACGGCCCGCATTCTCTGTTTGTGGATACCGTTCGTACGCTTCGTGCGCTGGCCTTGAGTCACCGGCTGGGCCATGCACTGTACGGCGAGCATGATGAAAAAATTTCCCTGCTTGGCCGGCTGATCGAACATGCGGAAATGACCGCCAGCTACAATATCTACTACGGCGAGGGCCGTGATTCCTACGATATCCGAGGCCGGACGGCTCATGAGGCGGTCTTTAACGTGAATGACGGCAATTTCCGGTGCCCTAATTCCCAGCAGGGTTATTCCCCGTTTTCAACCTGGACACGGGGTCTTTCCTGGGCGATGTGCGGCTACCCCGAGCAACTCGAATTCCTTGAAACTGTTTGCGATGAGCAGCTGGAACCGTATGGCGGCCGTAATGATATCGAGCAGATGATGCTGAAAGCGGCCGAGGCGACATGCGATTTTTATATTGAACACACCTCCGCCGCCGGCATTCCCTACTGGGATACCGGCGCGCCCAACCTGCATAAGCTGGGCAATTACACAGAATCCGAGGCCGATCCTTATAACGAACATGAACCTGTGGATAGTTCGGCCGCCGCCATTGGCACCCAGGGACTGTTACGGCTTGGCCGCTACCTGATATCGAAAGGCGAGGAGGAAAAAGGTAATAGATACTGGCAGGCGGGACTGACCACAGCCAAAACCCTGCTGGCCGAGCCCTATTTGAGTACCGATGAGGATCACCAGGGTCTGCTGTTGCATTCGATTTATCACCGGCCTAACGGCTGGGACTACATCCCTGACGGAGAATCGATTCCGTGCGGGGAATCGAGCATGTGGGGTGATTACCATATACGGGAGCTGGCGCTCTACTTGTCGCGCGTGTTGAATGATGAGCCGTATTACACGTTTTTCCATGAAATCGGGCGGTAGATGGGCGAGTCGTTTTCCAGGTTCATCCAGAACGTGTGGGGGTTTCAACTCCGTGCAATGTGGAATGCAGCTATAGCCGGTTGTTAAAAGGGAATGAATGAGCTTCTAACACGCGGGATTTACGAGCAAGATGTGTTCTTTACTTTAGTTGCCCGAATGGAGTATTTACAAAACTATAATTCTAAGGATAAGTAAAAAATATACGATGAATCCAACAGCACTTGTCACCGGCGGTTCAAGAGGTATCGGTTTGGCGATTGCCAAATCGTTAACGAAAGATGGATATGATGTAGCGATCAATGGGGTTCGCAGGCAGGAGGCTGTGACGAATGTTTTGGAGGATTTACGCTCGGAAGGTACGAAGGTTATCTATTGCCGGGGCGATATCGGATCGGATGAAGACCGGGAGCAAATTGTCGGAAAACTCAAATCGGAATTTGGCCGATTGAATGTGCTTATCAACAACGCCGGGGTTGCCCCTAAGGAGCGATTGGACCCGCTGAAGGCGAGCCGGGAGAGTTTTGACCGGCTGATGCGGATCAACCTGAAAGGCCCGTATTTTCTGACCCAGACGATCGCCAATTGGATGGTGGAACAAACCCGGCAAAAAGACTCCTACCGGGGCGTGATCGTCAACATAGGATCGATATCAGCGACCATGGTTTCTCAGAACCGGGGAGACTACTGCATGTCCAAAGCGGGTCTGGCGATGCACAGTAAAATCTGGGCTGTGCGCCTGTCCGAATATGAGATTCCGGTCTATGAGGTTCGACCCGGTATTATCAAAACCGATATGACATCGGCAGTAACGGAAAAATATGACAAA
>SLOU01000139.1 GCA_007132385.1 Balneolaceae bacterium
AACCGTTCAGTAATGTCTATTTTCACGGTATTGTGCGGGATGTGCAACGCAGGAAGATGTCGAAATCCCTCGGTAACTCTCCAGACCCATTAGAGCTGATCGAACAGTACGGGGCGGACGGCACCCGGGTGGGGATGCTTTTTTCTTCACCGGCTGGAAACGACTTACTGTTTGATCCTTCTTTATGCGAGCAGGGCCGGAATTTTTCCAATAAAATCTGGAATGCATTCAGGTTTCTGTCCATGAATATGGATCCGGGCCGTGAATACACACCTACACTGAAAATTGATGAGGTAAACCTGGCCGACCGGTGGATGCAGAGCAGAATTCATCAGACGGTCCGGGCAATGGATCAGGATTTTGAAAAATACCGGCTGAATGAGGCGCTTCAAAAAGTTTACTCTCTGATCTGGGACGATTTCTGTGATTGGTATATCGAAGTGATTAAGCCGGGTGAACAAGGAACGAGGATTCAAACAGAACGTCTCGAACTAGCACTTGGTTTCTTCGAACAATTAATGAAATTGCTGCATCCTTTTATGCCGTTTCTCACCGAGGAAATCTGGCACCGTATCCGAAATCGTAAGGCTGCAGAGGCGATCCTGATATCACCGTGGCCGGAACAGGATACCTCGAGCGTGGATCAGGAATCGGAAGAACTTTTCTCTACCGTGCAACAGATGGTGTCTTCAATCAGGAATATTCAGGCCGAGATGGGGTTTTCTCCGAAGGTGCCCTTGAATATCTTTCTAAAGCCGAAAGAAATCGGATTAAAAGATTCGTTTGAGTCTACCGAATGGATTTTCCGTAAGCTTATAGCCGTGGAGTCGATTACGGTAAATCCGGAGATCACAAAACCACCTGCTTCCGCTTCAGCAGTTGTCGATGGATCTGAATTGTATATTCCACTGGAAGGATTAATCGACCTGGGAAAAGAGAGGGAGCGGATCAAAAAGGAGATCGAGAATACCAAAGGGTTCCTGCAATCGGTGGAAAAAAAGCTTGCCAATGATCAATTTGTAGAAAATGCCCCGGCTGAAGTAGTTGAGCGGGAACGCCATAAACAGCAAGATGCGGGCTCAAAACTGGAAAAACTGCAATCCCTGTTTGACGATCTTGAAACTGATTAACTTGATATTTACTTCTCAAGGATCAGTTTCACTCGTTATTGTTTGGAAAAATTGTATCTCTTAATTTTAAGCTAATATCAAAAAAAGGGCAGGTTTGCCGGTCAGGTCAGGTACCGGGTCGTTTTTCCATTTGTGAATGGGCCGGCTTTTGATCCATTCATCCGGCATTGTCAGATTTGATGCCACGCAGAGCCGGGTTTCCGGTCTACATGTATTAATAAGTGCCTCAAGCATTACCTGATTGCGAAACGGGGTTTCCATAAAAATTTGTGTGCATTTCCTGTTACGTGATTCCGATTCGAGGTTCCGAATTGTATCAGCACGTTCCCTGTCATCTACGGGAAGATAGCCGTGAAAGGCAAATGTCTGACCGTTCATCCCTGAGCCCATTAACGCAAGCAGAATAGAGGAAGGGCCAGCCAGGGGAACGACCTTGTGACCGGCATCGTGAGCAAACCGAACCAGCAGAGAACCCGGGTCAGCAACAGCCGGAGCTCCGGCTTCCGACATCAAACCGACGTCCCCATTTTTTAAAAGATTTAGAAAACCATAAATTTCCTGATCAGGTGTTTTTTTGTTCAGTATCCTGAATTCAGGCTCATACGGTTTAAGCGGATGACCGATCCACTGCAGAAAACTTTGTGTGGTACGTACATTCTCAACGATAAAGATGTTCAGTTTACGAACAACCCCGAGAGTATATTCGGGCAGAGATAGATTTTCTTTTTGTTTGCCGAGAGGGGTGGGTATCAGATATAGGGAGCTCATGAATTGTCGTTGTCGATACGTTCGATAATCATTTCATCGTCGCCATCACGGATTTTTCTATTTGCATAGCGGCTTGCAAATAAAGCGATCACCAGTGTGACCAGAAAGCCGATTGAAGTTACCGCAAGATTTACGTAAACAACATTTTTTTGCAGGTCGAATGTGGGCAGGATTACGATATTTTGTGGTGATTCGGGTAAATAACGAATGGGTATCCGTTCATATTCAAGCAGTACCTGCGCCATTTGCACAGATAATGAAAGTCTCTGCTCAATTTCTTCGCCACTCTGGTTATCAAAAGAAAGAATGACATACCCGCTTGTCTGTGCTGCAATCTGTTTTACATCAAAATCGATCACATCGGCTATATAACTATCGCCGGATTCATAGGTTTGATTTATTCCTCTCAGTACAGAATACTGGTACAGGCTCATAACCAGAAAGTAGGCGGGAAGCAGCCAGAAGAGGTGAATGAAGTAGTATTTATTCATGAGTGTTCCCTGGTGACACGATTAACAACTTGATTCATTCTTTCGATTAAAGCAGGATCCCAGATCAGGCGTTGCTGAAAGTCCTGATGCATATGGTTGCTTGACATGTGAAACCATACGGCAATCTGCATCTGGTCGAAAAAGACGGCTTGTACGGTTGTATTGCCCGTATAGACAGAAGTACCGATATCAATGCCGTTCAGAAGTCCAACCCGATTGTCGTAAAGGGCTGCATAACTGGAGAAGTTTCGGCTGATAGAAGATTCTTCCTGCGGATATTGGATCAAATGATGCACATAATCGCTTACTTCTTCGGAAATGAGCTCCCTGTTATTGAGTTTTAACAACAGTTGAACCATTTCATTGGCCGTTGTCTTGGGAAAATAGTCAAGCAGATCCCGTTCACGCATAAAGTTGAGCCCCAGCCGTTGACTGTTGAAGGCTTCCATCCATTCTTGCCTTTCACTGCCATTACTAAAGCGTTTACTGTTATCAAGTGCAGACTGTTCAAACTGGTCTCTTGGATTTTCAGACCAACGTTGCAGCAGAGAATCCACCTGAAGGCCTTGAATAACGGGTGAGAGTGTGGTTAAGATCCCGGAAAAAGGCAGTGGTTGTTCAGTTTTCTGAAGTTCCAGGCGATGATATAGATCCCGGATTCGTTCTTCACCCAGGTGGAAAAGCAGGAAATCAGACAAAGCCAGGCTGTGGTGCCGGGTAAGCAGTTTCAGAGCGTTTTTAACAGTTATTGAGTCCTGATCGTCCAACAGTCCGTTTCGTTGGCCATATCGATAGGCTTCGCGGTGGACAGACTCTCCAACTTGGGGAATCTGATAACGGGTAATGGAGTCCCACTGTATTCTTTCATCCGGGTTGAGTTCGCCCGTCTCAAAGGCATCAGCATAACCAATAAGAAGAAAGAAATTGGCAATTGTTCCCATCGCTCTGGGTATTTCTTCTTCGAAAAACAGTGAAGAGTCTGGTTCCTCTACAATGATACTCGCTATAGAGACCCGGTCCGGGTGTTCTGCAATATAATCGGTCAACCCTCTTAGTGAGTATGTTTTTTCGACCCATTCGCTGCCTTCAGCAAATCCCTCTCTATTTTCAAGTAGAGTATCGAAAGAGGTTTGATTAAAGCCGTAAATCATCAGGAATACCAATAAGGCTACACCCAAGAATGCTGATATAAACTTGAAAATTCGTATCAATTCGTTTGTTGGTAAAGAATTTAAGATTGTTATACCTACCAGTTCAACTTTCTGTTTTGTATTGTTTTGTTAAACAGAAGGTTAATTGGAAAAAAAAGTATTCGACTGCAAAAGTCGAAAATGTCTCTGAACGGGATCCCTGAAATATACGAATGTTGTATATTCCTGGCGGTTTCTTGTAAATGTATCGTCGAGGGCCAAATCATAAATATTTCCATTTTGTACCAACACATATTTATAGGAATAAGATCCTTCTTTGGCATAAGCACTACCTTCCCACCAATGTTCTTCAGCATTGAATTGCATTTTGTTTTCATCCCGGATAAACCAATTATTGAAATCACCAACGATGTAAATTTTACTTTCTTCATTCAGTTCTAATCCTTGTTCAGGCTGAAAGAAAAATCGAATATCCCCGTATCGCGCATCAAGCTCAGGTTTTGTAAAACCGGATGTCCTTAGTGAAACCTGGCGGCGAACATTGGTGAGTCCTTGTACATCTACATTGAGAATTAACCTTGGCGGTACAAAACCCGGTTGAAAATCCAGGATTTCAGGGGGCCTTTGACTAAGTTCAGCCAGATCCAGAAATTTAAACTCATAATCTCCAATAAAGGCATTACTTCTGGAAACTTCATAATATACGGAACCTGGTGTGGCAGTGTCGAACGAATCAACTTCCCGGGCTTGCCCCCAAAACCGATTTTGGATAAAGAAAAATTTTAAATCAAACTGTGGAAATTCAACAAATTCGGGATAAGTGAAACGGCTTCTGGGTTGATGCTGAATACGGAATTGCCGCCTTGGAGCAAAGATTGTATCGAGTGATGAAGCAATTTCACCCTCATTTTCGAAAATAAAAAAAGGAATTGTAAAAATAACTTCATCCGTATTATAATCACTGATCCGAAGCATATAATTACCACTTACACGGAACCTGAGATCTTGATTGGGAAAGATGTATTGATAATGTCGGTAGGATGGACGTTGCGATCTGCTGGGTCGTCCACCGGCAAAAAAGGCTTCTCCGAATCCATCCATGAATTGTTCCGGGGCAAGGGTTGAACGACTCCAATCCGGGTTGTGGTGGGTAACATTCAGACGAAATTGGCGATTACGGTTTTCAATCATATCGAATTGAAGTACCAGTTGCTGATTGGATCCGAGTTCAATAATTGGCATCGAATTCCGGTTGTCTTTTCGATGCAATTCAAGAGAATAGATATTTGGATTCGAAATACTCTGCCCGGGTGCAGTAAAGGGTGCAACGGGCATAAGAAGCTGGTCCTGTGAGGAATCCCCCCGGGTTTCTCTTTCTGATTCTGACCCGGTAAGCCAAGATTGGCAACCGGATACAGTCAGCAATAATACAATGATAATATTAGTAAAGATAGGTGCCTTCAAAAACAGTAACTGCCGGTCCTTCCAGCCTAATGTTGTTATAGATCTTGTTGGATGAATGAAACGTAAAATAAACGATTAACGTACCTCCTTTTGTCTTAACCTTGATGATATAGTCACCTTCTGGAAGCTGTTGGTAAGAATGCCAGGCAACTGCAGATGCAATTGCACCAGTTCCGCAGGCCAGTGTTAGATCTTCAACTCCTCGTTCGTATGTCTGTAAAACGAGCTGTTTGTCTGAAAAACCGTGTATAAAGTTAACGTTTGTACCGATGGGAGCAAACAGGGGATGATGGCGGAGTTTCCTCCCTTTCTGCACCAGTGAAGGATTGTCAGTCAAGTCGGATGCGCTAAGCTGGCATACAATATGTTCTGTATTGGTATATACACTCAAATAGGAGTCTCCATCGATTTTCAGCTCTTCCGGATAGGTATCAAGGGGGAACTGAATTTCAATATTCTCATCATTTATTTTGCCTGTATAAACGTTTTTATGTACATGAAATGAAATCCTATTCATATCAAAACCGAGATTGCTTGCCATCCGGACAAAACAGCGGGCACCATTACCACACATGCCGGCGTCACTGCCATCCGGATTTTTATAGATCATCTCCAGGTCGGTTCCCTCGACTTTTCCTTCTTGTAACAAAATCAGTCCGTCAGATCCTACACCGAATTTGCGGTCACTGACCGATTTGGCCAGCCTGGAATACTCTGTACCGGATATCAGGCCGTTCCTGTTGTCAATCAGTACGAAATCATTGCCTGTGGCCTGCATTTTAATGAAAGGAATTTTTTCCATTGCATCGATCGTTAACTCAATTCAGTTAGAGCAGGCAGATGTTTCCAGTTCTCATTATCTGTTATTGCCGGGTCATGTCCGCGCATTAACAAGCTGAATCGGAAGGAGAGTACTGTAAAGGCTAATTTAAACTGAATGTTCTGATATAGAAGAGATTTTAAACTGTTTAGTTGTTCGATCATTTCCGGAATTCTGGCTTCTGTTAATGATTCACAGAACTTTTCAATAACTTCGAGCTGATCGATGTTGGTAACCAATTTCCGGTCGTTTGTTTCTTTGTATATCATGATGTCCCTTAGTATCATTTCCAGGGAGTTGCAAAGTGCGATTTGATTTTCAGTATTCAGTTTGGAATGCCAGTCCTGGACAAGAGTGAGAACTTCATCTGCATCCTGTACGTATGATATTCGCAAAAAACGGATAATATCTGTTCTCAGTTCCTGCAAAAGTTTCAGGTCATAAAATCGGGTCAATGCGTAATTTCCATCAGAAATTCTTGCCAGGTAATCGGCATCAGACTTACTCATGCCGTCATATCGTTGCAGAGCATCAGAAATCACGTCAGATGAAAGAGGAGCAAGCTTGATATGTTGACAACGGGAAACAATCGTTGGCAATAACTGATCGGTTCCTGAAGCAGTAAGCAGGAAAATCACCTGCTCGGGAGGTTCTTCAAGCAGTTTGAGAAAAGCGTTGGCAGCTTCTTTTTTCATCGTTTCAATCCCGGTTATGATCACGATGGTGAAATCTCCTTCATTGGGTTTCAGGCTAAAGGTTGGGCGAATTTCACTATGAAAATAATCGATCGGGTAAAAAGCCTGCCGGTTTTTTGAAGAACTTTCTTCACTTAAAACCGGGCGAAGTTTAAAATCCACAACTTCGTAAGGGTCTTCGGCAAGCAGAGATAATCGCTCGGACATTTCCCTGGAAATTTTATTTTTATTTGAAGTAACAGTCGTTGGCAGGGGTATAAAAACGTGAATATCGGGGTGGTTTAACCAGTTTTTTTTCCTGGACCGTGCATGGCTTCCCAACTCTGTCAGATTATTAACTCCGTTCAGGTATTCCGCGAAAGCAAGAGTAAATGCAGTTTTTCCAACGCCACCAGGGCCCGTAAATAGATAGGAATGAGAAGCTCTGTTGGAGTTCAGAATTCTTTCTATCTGTTCCCGGGCATTTTTTTGGCCAACAAGTCTTCGATTGCCAAATTCAATTTTCTGCATTATTGGTCGGAGTTATTCATCCCAAATAAAGTCAAATAGCAATATACCGGCTGTAATTGTTACGCCGGCATAGCCAATAAGGGCCATAAAGTCATTCAGTGCCGTCGGATCGATCCCTTCAACCAGTGCGACCCTTGTTACCCTAGTTAAGATAAGCAACAACGGAACCAAAAGTGGAATAGAAAGTACAGAAAATACAGCTCCGCGCCTGTCTGCTTTTGAAATCATTGCAGATGTCATGGTAGTAATGGATGCAAGTCCAAGAGCTCCCAGGATAATGCCGCTGAAAAGGTAAAAATAGTTCACAACGGCCATCCCCATCATGAAAAGATAGATCAGAAAGGTGATGGAATTCAGTGTAAGCAGGAACAGGAAATTGTAAATCAATTTTCCTGTATAAACATCCGTTGCATGGGCGTGTAATCGTAACAACGGCCAGGTCTTTTGATCTGTTTCGATCACAAATGACCGGGCCATACCTGCCATTGCAGCAAATAAAATCACAATCCAAACGAGCCCGCTTTTTGGTGTGGGATCCAGTTGTTCTGCCCGAAGCGTAAAAAGAATTAGCAGCAAAGCTGCCCCGGTGAAAGCAAGCAGGGTATTCATGGCATACCGCGTGCGCAGTTCCAGAGAAAGGTCTTTTCTAAAGACGGCAAAAATAGCGTTTATCATATAGGAAATCGGAATCTTTCAAAGATTGTAAAAGTAATAAATATTGGTGTAAAACAAGTTATCGCAATGAACGTATAACCCGAAGTATGTTTTGATTTTTGATTTGATAAAAAATTGGTATTTATAAAAATGACAGATTTTGGAATGTTGATCGCTATGACCGGGTTTATTTTTTGCCTGTACATCCTTGGAGGGTGCGGTGGAGTCGACAATGTACATGAATCAACGGAGGCAGAAAAACAGTTGTTGGAAAATGAGGATGAACAGATGTCTGAGAACAGGGTTGAAACTCAACCAAACGAGTATCCCGAGGATGTTAACACCTGGATAAACAGATTGAATCAGTTAAACCGGTATCCACTTTGGCACTCCAGGGTTTCAGGAGATTCCCTTTATGTGTATATCGGTTGGGGAGAAAAACCTACAGGCGGATACCGGATCGAGATAACAGAAAAAAAGATCAGGGATCAACATATTGAAATCACTGCCCATTTTCAGTCGCCCGAACCTGGTGCAATGGTAACCCAGGCGTTTACCTTACCGTATAATGTGGCTGTACTAATGGCGAGTGATAAACCGATTAGGATTACGAACGAAGGTGAGGATGCCCCGGCATATATTCAAACGATCAAGGGAATTACCAATTTACCTCCCATTTATGCCGGCGCCGAACGGATCGTAATTTTTGAGCCTGAACCGGGAAGTCGTGTAAATCCTGGTTTTGAAGCAAAGGGTTTGGCGTCTGTTTTTGAGGGTACATTGAATTACAGGTTGCTGGACACCCATGGAGAGATACTTGAGGAAGGGTTTACGACGGCCGTTGATGGCATGAATTGGGCTTACTTTTCATTTAAACCAGCCCTGGAATTGGAATTTGAT
>SLOU01000203.1 GCA_007132385.1 Balneolaceae bacterium
AAGAAAGTCAAAGCAAAAAAATTGACAAACTTTTCATTTTTTTTTAAAAATTGGGCTGAAGTTTTGTTATGTTTTTTGTTCATTAATAAGGTAACATGTTAATGCGGTTTCAGCGACAATTACTGTAGTTTGATGGGGTATTACATGGAATCTGATATTTTTAAAACAGTTTTAATCAAAAAAAAGGGTTTGAAGATTATCTTAGTTTGATAACTTTGACATTTAGTTTGAAATGATCTATCATTTTGCTTTCTTTTTAAGCCCTTAAACCAAAACACATAAGCGGAGTAATCTATGACATCATCAATAGCTCTTTATTTGCTTCAGGCTGGAGCTGATGCTGGTTTTTTCAATGTAATCGTCGAAAGATTTAACGAAGGTGGAGACTGGATGTGGCCTGTACTTATCGCCCTAATACTGGGGCTGGCTATTTTCCTGGAACGCATTATTACATTAAATCTGGCAGACATCAATACACGCAAATTTATATTGGAAGTACAGGAAGCACTACAGGAAGGCGGGATAGAAGCTGCTTCTGAAGTCTGTGCCAAAACACGGGGCCCAGTAGCGTCTGTTTTTCAGGCTGGCCTGATGCGTGCTGACGAAGGAATGGAAGCTGCGGAAAAAGCGATTACAACCTATGGTTCTATTGAAATGAGTTTTCTGGAGCGCGGTCTTGTCTGGCTCTCCCTGTTTATTTCCATTGCCCCTCTCCTTGGATTTCTTGGTACAGTTGTCGGTATGATTGAAGCTTTTGACGCGATCGAAGCTGCAGCCGATATTTCACCAAGTATCGTTGCAGGAGGTATCAAGGTTGCACTTTTAACCACGGCAAGTGGCTTGATGGCAGGTATTATCCTCCAGATCGGATATAACTATTGTATCTCAAAAATTGACCGACTGATTGCTGAAATGGAAGAAAGTTCGGTTACTCTTCTTGATTCGATTGTTGCCGTTAAAGAAGGCAAGCAAATTGTATCACCGCGTACTGACGAAGACCAAGGCGACGAAGTATAGCCCTAACAGAAAACTCAACCACCAACAGAGGAGTAGAATATGGTAGATGTAATTTTTCTTGGCCTTGGCATGGGGTTGCTCATTATCGGGGTAATCGCCATAGTAGTTTCCGGGATCAGAAATCTAACACTCGGTAAAGCGAGTGTTAAAAAAGTAGTAGTGATGTTCGTACCCTTCGTTATATTCGGCATCGCATTTGCTGCAACCGGTTCGATTGACCAGGGCGGGATAGCAACCATGATGGTTTTGATTGGAGCAATGGTAATAGCAATTGCCTTTACCGGCTTAAAAGGAACCTTTAAACTGTAGAGGACGAAATGCTTCTTAAAAAGCGACAAAAGGACGATGTTGAAATTGAAGGCTCTTCGATGGCCGATATCGCCTTTTTGCTACTGATTTTTTTCCTTGTTGTTACGACGATCGATGTTGATACAGGGATAGGCCTGGTTTTACCTCCAATACCGGATGATGTGGAACCGCCCCCTGTATTGGAACGTAACATGATGCGAATTTTGGTAAACGCACAAGGAATGGTGTTGATGGATGATGATCCTACATCCATTGCTGAAGTACGACAGCGAATTATGGATTTTGTAGCAAACCCGGGGAATGATCCCAATTTGGCGGAGACTCCGGATGATGCGATTGTATCGATTAAAACTGATCGGCAAACTCCATACAATGTCTACATTGATATGCTTGATGAGGTAATGGGAGCTTACAATGAACTCCGTAACCAGGCCTCACAGGAACGTTTTGGGGTTCCCTACACTGCATTGGAAGAAGACAGCCCTCAGCAAGAGCAAATACGGGAACTTTATCCGAAACGAATTTCAATTGCAGAACCTGACGAGGGGTAAAAATGTCAAAATTTCAAAAAAAACAGGCGAATACGAAAGAAAACATCCCGACATCGGCACTGCCCGATATCATCTTTATGTTGCTTATCTTTTTCATGGTCGTTACCGTTCTTCGTGAAGTTGAACTCCAGGTACAGGTTGAATTTGCCAGTGCTGAGAACATCGAAAAAATCGAACAAAAACGGCTGGTGAGCTATGTCTATATTGGCCCTGAACGGCTTGGCGGAGGTGAATTTGGTGAAACGCGTGTGCAGATCGACGATGCGCTGATTGACGATATGGGGGCTATCCGAAATATCATGTATGATAAACTGATGGAAGAGCCCAGGCTTATTGTCTCTTTGCGAGTCGACCGTGAATCTGAATTCGGAATAGTGACTGATGTACAACAAGAACTCAGACACGCTGGTACATTGCGTATCAACTATTCCACACTTCGTGAAATATAGCGCCTGAACAACACAACCATATCTGAATTATTTGAAAAAGGCATCTGTCCCGGATTGATTCGGGATATATGCCTTTTTTTATTTTAGGATTTGATCACAAAACTGACGGTTGGAACCTGCCCAATATTAGTTGTGTTTGCCAATCAAGCCATGTCTGCAAATACAAAATTAATTTCTGGTACTTTCATTCGAAATCTCGCTACAATGCATTGAAAAATGGATAAAGAACAATTTCAGACAATACATGAAATAGGGTTTACTGCTTTGCAAAAGAAATTAAGCCATTACAAGGGGCAAAATAGAGAAGAAATTCACTTAACTGCAGGGGAGAGTGCATCTGTCTTGAACTATCGACCGAAAACTGAAGGTCGTATACTGTCGGCATCCGCCCTCTATCTTGAAGGCGTTCACTTTGATCTGGTCTATACACCCCTGCAATATCTTGGGCATAAATTACTGACTGCGACATTAAGCCGGATTTACGCAATGAACGGATTTCCAGTCCTGTCACACGTTGATTTTGCCGTTCCGAATAAACTTTCGGTTTCCATGATTGAATCGATTTGCAGTGGATTTGACAAAACGGCACGTGATACCGGCTCGGGATTATCAATTGGTGATATTACCGCTTCACATCAGTTCCTTGGAGTCGGGGTCCACTCAAGCGGCAAAGTATCAGATGCTCAGATGGTCAAAAGAGACGGCTGCAAGACGGGAGATCAGATCTGTGTTTCCGGTGACCTGGGAGCAGCAATGGCCGGTTTAAGAATTCTGCTCAGGGAAAAAAAGTCGTGGCAGGAAAGTGGAGAAAACAAGTTCAAACCGGATTTGCAAGAATACGAATATGTTGTGCAGCGTCAACTGATGCCTGAAGCACGTGCCGATTTTATAGAAAGATTGAGGGAATCTTCCGTTAAACCGACTTCCATGATTGAATTAAGCAGAGGATTGCTCAATGAAGTTCAATTGTTGATGGAGGCAAGTCAAACCGGCTGTGAAATTTATACGCCATCCGTGCCTATCAGTCTTGAAACAAGAAAAGTTGCCGATGAGATGAAAGAAGATGTTGATAAGTATGCATTTTATGGCGGTGAAGACTATGAAATGCTTTTTACTCTCAGACCGGAACAGGTGGAAAAGTTGAAAGCAGATTTTGAAGATTTTACAGTCATTGGAGAGGTTCGGGATAAAGCTCATGGAATCAAGCTCCACACAGGAGAAGGAAAGGCTGTTGATATTTCAAACGGTACATGATTTGTAATTTCAATAGAAATAGAACCACTTTCACATGAACTGTAAACTTTTACCGAGATCTATTGCTCAGAGTTGAAGTATACGTTTCTATTGTTTGGTAACGTTACAGTTTGCATATAGAGATGACGCAAAGGTATAGAAAAAACGTTATATTACATGCTTACATTTTATTTGAAAAGTTGTATTGATGCCTGATAAAAAATCAAATCCAAATTTAAAGAAACCGGGTTCCGGGAAGGATGGCAAAAAAAGCCCCCGGTTCATCTGGATATATGTCGTCCTTTTTTTGGTGCTGATTGCAATCAATTTTTATTTCGTCCCGACCGACACCTCTGAAAAGATCAAATACAGCACATTTTTGGAGTATGTTGAAAAAGGTTATATCGATGAAATATTGATTACCAATGGAACCGATATAGAGGGAACATTTTCGGAAAAAGCGATTGAGGACGGAATCATTCAGCGTCCGCAGGCATCGGCTGACAGGTGGCAGTTTTCTTCTTCTGAAGATCAATACAAACAGTTTTATGCCACCATGCTGGAAGGAGATGAAATCAGGTCACTCTTGGATGCAAACAACGTAGTATACGATGTTCAGATAGAAGAGAGCTGGTGGGGAGGAATTCTGATCTGGCTGATACCGATCGCCCTGATCATTGCATTTTGGATTTTTATTTTCCGCAGGATGAATCCGGGACAACAGGTTATGAATATCGGAAAGAATAAAGCATCACTCTACGACAAACAGTCGGAGAGTAAAGTCTCTTTTGATGATGTTGCCGGCCTTCAGGAAGCAAAAGAAGAAGTTGAAGAAGTTGTCGAATTTCTGCGGAATCCCCAGAAGTTCACCAAACTGGGTGGTACTTTACCGAAAGGTGTTATTTTGGTGGGTCCGCCAGGTACCGGGAAAACCCTGCTTGCTAAAGCCACTGCGGGTGAAGCTGATGTTCCATTTTTCTCTTTGAGCGGATCTGATTTTGTTGAAATGTTTGTTGGTGTTGGGGCAGCTCGTGTTCGTGACCTTTTTAAACAAGCCAAAGAAAAAGCACCCTGTATTATTTTTATAGATGAAATTGATTCGATCGGACGTAGCCGCGGAAGAGGCATGGCGATGGGATCCAACGACGAACGGGAAAATACACTGAATCAGCTTTTAAGCGAGATGGATGGGTTTGACTCCGATAAAGGTGTGATCATTATGGCGGCAACCAACCGCCCGGATGTACTCGATTCAGCTTTACTGCGTCCCGGCAGGTTCGACAGACAGATTCTGATCGACAAACCGGACCTGAATGGAAGGATTAAAGTGCTGGAGGTTCATGCAAAAAAACTCAAACTCGCTGAAGAGCTGGACCTGAAGGTGCTGGCTTCCCAGACGCCGGGTTTTGCGGGGGCAGAACTTGCCAATCTCTGTAATGAAGCGGCACTACTGGCCGCCAGAAGAGGGAAAGAATATGTCGAGATGATCGATTTTCAGGATGCCATTGAACGTGTTGTTGCCGGCCTTGAGAAAAAAAATAAACTCATCAGCCCGAATGAGAGGAAAATTGTTGCCTATCATGAATCAGGTCATGCAATCGTGGGATGGTTCCTGGAACACACCGATCCGGTACTGAAAGTCAGTATTGTTCCCCGAGGCCTCGCAGCCCTTGGATACACATTGCAAACACCTCTTGAGGATCGATTTCTAATGACGGTGGAAGAACTGAATGATAAAATCTGTGCATTGCTTGGTGGACGGGTAGCTGAAGAAATTGTTTTTGGCCGGATTTCAACAGGAGCACAAAACGACCTGGAACGAATTACGAATCTCTGTTATGCCATGGTCGCTGAATATGGAATGAGTGAAGAATTGGGTTATGTATCTTTGAAGGATTCACAAAATCCGGACAACAGTTACGGATTCAATAAAAAGTATTCTGAAAAAACGGCTGAAAGGATTGACAAAGCAGTCCAGAAAATCATTTCCAAAAATTATAAACGGACATTCGAACTGCTTAAAAAGTACAGGGAGAAGCTGGATGAAATGGCAGAAACCCTGCTTGAGAAAGAAGTATTGACACTCCATGATCTGCGTGATATGCTCGGGGAGCGACCTCACGGGAATTATCCGGAAGGATTTATCAGTGATGCCGAAACGCTGAAAACCAACGGCTCAAACGTTGTTGAAAAAAAGAATGATAACAAAGAGATCAAGGAGAATGTGGATTCGTTAGGTGATGCTTCTGTGGTTTCGGATGATGAAGAAGAAAGAGAGAATAAATAACCTTATCCGGTAACTCATCTGGATTTGGAAGTTGGTTTAAAAGTAACAGTCAGTCAGTTATGGACTGGAACAGGAGCTTTAGAAATCATTTCAGGGGATTACTTCCCTTACTTTTTTGGATCATATCCCGGCCGGAACCATATCGATTAAATGTAAGCTCAAACGGGATAGAGCTTCTTTTCTCTTCTTAAAAATCTTTTGCTTAATTTCTGTATATCCGGAACCGATTTATAAGTCTGATTGTTTCGAATAAGCAAATAATAAAATACCATATTTTGATATTCGTAACGAGAAAATCACATTTTAACGCTGCCCATCGGCTATATAATCCGGAAAAATCGGATGAGTGGAATTACAGGGTATATGGTAAGTGTAGCCACCCCAATTGGCATGGCCATAACTATACCCTGGAAGTTGTCGTCGCGGGAGAGCCCAATCCGGAAACCGGGTATGTAATCGACCTGGGAAAATTAAAACAGATCATCGAAAAGGTCATCATCCAGCGCTGTGACCATAAAAACCTTAATCTTGATGTGTCCTTTCTGCAGGGGGTTATACCGACCACAGAGAATTTGGTAGAAGCTTTTTTTAATGAATTAAAAGAACCAGTAGAAGACGCTGCCAGTGATGGTGCTCTTCTTTATGCAGTTAAACTATACGAAACCGAACGAAATTTTGCAGAATATTGTCCATATTCTCGTATTTGAGACTAACTGACTTCCAATCAAACTATGATTTCTACGAGTGTAAGACGTTTCTATGACCCTACTTTTACTGTAACTGATGAATATAAAGCATCACTTCCAGACCTTCAGAATGGCCCGGCTTCGTTAATTGAAGGAGCTAATGTACCTATTCAGCAAGTTGGGATTTCCAACTTCCGGCTTCCGCTTAAGTATCCAAGACCCAATGGCGATGTTGAACGCCTGGAAACTTCTGTTGACGGTTATGTAGGGCTGGATGCAGGTAAAAAAGGAATTAATATGAGCCGGGTTATCCGCTCATTCTACTCATTCAAAGAGGATCTTTTTTATCCGGGTAAATTACAGGAAGTACTCCGTATGTATAAAAATGAGATGGAGAGTAAAAGTGGTTATTTGAGACTATCGTTCAGTTACCCTATGCTCCAGGAAAGTTTACGTTCTGGCCTGCATGGTTATCAATACTATGACGCATCATTTGAAGGAAATATTGATGAATATGATAATTATAGAATGTTCGTTCATCTGGAATTCGAGTATAGCAGTGCATGTCCATGTTCCTTTGAACTGGCAGAGCATGCACGGGAAACCCGGGATGTAGCAGCCATTCCACACAGCCAGCGGAGTGTAGCAAACCTCACTGTTGAATTGAAAGAATCGCTATTTATAGAAGACCTCGTAGCCTTGTGCAGAAAAGCATTGAAAACGGAAACCCAGGTGATGGTGAAACGGGAAGATGAACAGGCATTTGCCGAATTAAATGGTGCTTATCAAAAATTTGTGGAAGATGCTGCCCGCTTGTTGTATGAAGAATTGGATGGTGAAGAAAGAATTGCCGACTTTGTCGTTCGCTGCGCTCATATTGAAAGCCTTCACAGCCACGATGCCGTGAGCAGAATCTGTAAAGGTAAATCGAACGGACTTCGCTAAAGACGATTCGTTTATGTTTGCCTGATTGAATGATATATAAACCGGCAAGTCATTCCCGGGCAGGCATTATTTGTCGATTCCCAGGGCTTCATGAACAAGCTTTTTCTGTTCAACTTCATGGATTTTTTTCTGACCGGTGGCTGGGGATGCTGAAGCCTGTCGGCCGGCGTATTCCAGTTGCTGCTTATCGTTCAGAAGGTTTTTCAATCGCTGCAGCAGGAACGTCCAGGCTCCCATATTCCGCGGTTCTTCCTGACACCAGATGATTTCTTTAACATGTTTGTAATCCTCAAAGAGTTTCTTCACATCACGATCCGGGAAAGGATATAATTTCTCTATTCGGTTTATGGCGACAAGCTCCATTTGATTTTGTTTACGGGCATTTAACAGATCGTAATAAATTTTGCCTGAACATAGAATCAAGCGTTTGATTTTTTTGGGATTTTTGACCGATCCATCCCGGATGAACGGTTGGAAAGAACCATCTGCCAATTCTTCTACGCTGCTGACGGCCATCGGGTGACGTAACAGGCTTTTGGGCGACATAATCACAAGCGGTTTTTTCTTTCCTTGTAAGGCTTGTTTACGCAGGGCATGGAAATATTGTGCCGGACTGGTAAGATTCATCACCTGCATATTGTCTTCTGCACAAAGTTGTAGAAATCGTTCGAGCCGTGCAGAAGAGTGCTCCGGGCCCTGGCCTTCATACCCGTGGGGCAGAGTCATTACTAGAGAGTTTTTTTGTCCCCATTTTGCTTCGCAGGCAGAAATATACTGGTCAATGATAACCTGTGCACCATTTACAAAATCGCCAAACTGTGCTTCCCAGATAACCAGCGCATCCAGCTTCGCTGCACTGTAGCCAAATTCGAAACCGAGGGAGGCAAATTCGCTTAGCAGGCTATTATAGGGGTAAAATGGAGCCTGATCATCACTGAGATTATTGAGTGGAATAAATCGCTGATCGGTATTGGTGCCGTGAAGGACAGCATGCCTGTGCGAAAATGTTCCCCTTTCAGCATCTTGTCCGGTCAGCCGAATACTGACCCCGGATTTTAGCAGTGAACCAAATGCCAGGGCTTCGGCAAAACCCCAGTCGAGCTTCTTTTCATTTTTCTCTACCAGTTCGGCCCGTTTCGCAAGCTGGCGCAGCAGTTTGGGGTTAGCGTCAAAATCTTTGGGGACTGTATTGAGTTTGATCGCAATATCTTTCAGTTCTTCTGCCGGATAAGCCGTGTCTGGAATCGAATCACGTTCTTTTTGATCCTCTTCACTTCTATCCAGCATTTTATCTGTTACTTCAAGGGCAGAACCACTTTTAGCATCTTCAAATGCTTGTTGTAACAGCTCGTCAAATTCATCGAAAATTTCCTGCATTTCCTCTTCACTGAATTCACCCTTTCGAAGCAGTTCTTTTACGTAGATATCCCTGACGGTTGGGTGATTGTCAATCTCTTTGTATAGGCCGGGCTGGGTAAAAGCAGGTTCATCCCCTTCATTGTGTCCGTGTTTACGGTAACAAATCAGGTCGATAACAACATCCTTGCCAAATTTCTGTCGGTATTCAAGTGCCATCTGAATAGCGTGAACAGCCGCCTCAGGATCATCGCCGTTAACGTGAAAAATCGGGGCCAATATCATTTTTGCCAGGTCGGAAGCGTATTCGGTTGAACGGGCATCTTCCGGTAAAGTGGTAAATCCAATCTGATTGTTGATAATGATATGGATCGTACCTCCGGTATTATATCCACGCAGTTGCGACATGTTCAGTGTTTCTGCGACCACCCCCTGACCGGCAAAAGCGGCATCGCCATGCATCAGAAGGGGTACAATTTTTTTACTTGCTTCCGTATCACCATGGTGATCCTGAACGGCCCTCGCAGCACCTTCTACCACCGGGTTAACAGACTCCAGGTGACTCGGATTCGGAAGTAATTCAAGCTCAATGGGCCTGCCGTTCTCACATTCATATTGACCTTTAGACCCCAGATGATATTTAACATCCCCTGAGCCCTGTATGGTGCTTGGGTCGATATTGCCTTCAAAGTCAGCAAACACCTTTCTATAGGGTTTGTTCATGATGTTTACCAGGATGTTGAGCCGGCCTCTGTGAGCCATACCGAGAAAGAATTTTTCAATATCAGATTCTGATGCTTTCTCAATCAGCGAGTGCATCATGGGAATGAGTGTTTCTGCCCCCTCAAGGGAAAATCGTTTATGACCGATGTATTTTTTGTGCAGAAATTGCTCAAAAGCCATCGCCTGGTTCAATTTGTGAAGAATGTTTTCCTTCTCTTTTTTATTGAGGTTGGGGGAGTTGGTGCTCGATTCCATCCGTTCTCTCAGCCAGGTTCTTTCATCCATGTCGAGCAGATGCATATATTCTGCACCGATGGTTCCTGAATAGGTATCCCGCAGCAACCGGATGATGTCTCGCAGTTTTGCAGTCTCAAATCCACCCAATCCTCCACAGTAAAATTCACGGTCGAGATCCCACAGGGAAAGCCCATAATAGTCGAGGTCGAGTTCAGGGCTGTGCCCGGGTTCACTGCCTAACGGGTTTACATCAGCAAGAACATGGCCCCGCATTCGATACATGTTGATCAGTCTCCAGACGGCGATAGCCCTGCGATCCTGTTCAAGAGTATTGCCTTTACCACTCAGTTGGCCTTCGTATTTATCTTGGCTGAAAGGCAGAGGTTCATACGGAATTTCAAGGTCCTTGAAAATTGAATCGTAAAAATTTTCTTCTCCATTCAGCAACAGATGTATTTTTTGCAGAAATGACCCGGATTCTGCTCCCTGGATAATCCGGTGATCATAGGTGCAGGTCATGGTCATAACCTTGCTGATGCCCAATTGATTGATAACTTCACGCGACATGGATTGAAATTCTGCAGGATAGTCGATCGCTCCGGTGGCAATAATCGCTCCCTGACCCTGCATTAATCTCGGTACAGATGAAACAGTCCCGATCATTCCCGGGTTGGTGAGGCTGATGCTCGTATTTTGGAAATCACTAATCTGGAGTTTGCCGTTCCGGGCTTTGTCGACAAGTTCCGCAAAAGCGTACAAAAACTCTTTAAAGTTCATTTGGTCGACGCTTTTGATATTGGGTACCAACAGGTTTCTTGAACCATCCTTGTTTTGGACGTCAATTGCGATTCCAAGGTTGACCTGTCCCTGTTTAATTCTGCGCGGAGTACCATTCTGCGAATCGTAGTAGGCATTGAGATTCGGAAAATCTTTCAGTGCTTGCGCGATCGCCCAACCTATAAAGTGGGTAAATGATGCTTTCGGTTCCCCGCGTTGTAAAAGATGCCGGTTGATGATAGTTCGGTCTTCAGAAAGCATCTTGACAGGCAAAACGCGAAGGGAAGTAGCCGTTGGAACCTGGAGGCTGTCGTCCATATTCTCAACGATCTTGGCCGAGACGCCCTTGATTATTTCTGCCTCTGCACCTTCAGGTAATGCAGGTTCTTTAGCCTTTTTTTTCTCTTTGATTTCAGGTTTTTTCGGTACTTTGGGAGCTTCTCTTTCCTTGGTTTCAACCAGTAAACCGTCTCCATTCATATCGGTTGAAGTATCAGAATCCGCTATTTTTCCATCCAGTTCGTCAAAATAACGCCGCCAGTGGTCAGGAACCAGGTCCGGGTTTTCCTGGTACTGATTATAGAGCTCTTCTACCAATGCACTGTTAGGGCCGAATATTGTTTCAAGTGATTTCACAATGAGGAGATCTGGTTTTTTTTAAATAAGAATGTTACTGAAGTTCAAAACCGGTTTTGTTAAATATTTCAATAAGCACTTACATATGAAGATAATATTTAAATATGCCTCTCACAGGAATAACTCGACACATATGTCCATCCTATCCCTGCCGAATGAAATTAACCATTATTACATAAAAATACGATTCATATTGAGCGATTGATTGAATCGAATTCATACGGTTTAATTTTGATAGATTTCCGGATAAAACAAATTAGAGAATTGCGAAGATCCGATTTTGGATTATATTTGAGTTGCCAAAAAAAGATTGATGAAATACAGATCGAATTGATGATTTTAACCGATGACTTCATTGTTTATATTCTGACCATATTTGAATCTTTTTTTCATCACTTTTACTATAAAATTACAATAAATGTCATCTGAAACAGCTGATACGTTGCACGGCGCTGAATCGGTAAAATGGGATCTTTCAGACCTCTACGAATCTCCCGATGATCCTGAACTTGAGAAGGACCGGGAACGTGTGCTGAAAGAAGCGGATCAATTTGCCACCGATTATAAAGGAAAGATCAGTGAACTGACAGCCTCAGAATTTGGTAAATCTCTGCATAGGTATGAGGAGATTCTTGTGAATATCAGGAAAATCGGTTCATATTCTCATTTAATCTGGTCGACGAATACAGAAAATTCTGAATATGGAAAATTGGTTCAGCAAGCGAATGAACTCGGGTCGGAAGTGAGTCAAAAACTGGCTTTCTATAATGTTGAATGGTTGAAAATCGATGAATCGAAAGCCCAAAAATGGATAGAGAGCAAAGAGCTTAATAAATTTCGCCATTATCTGGTCGTATCCAGGCTCTACAAGGATCATACGCTGGATGAAGGCCAGGAGCAGATTATGTCTGCAAAAAATGTAACCGGCCGTTCTGCGTGGAACAGATATTTTGATGAGACGATGGGCGCGGCCAGATTCAGGCTGGATGGCAAGGATTTGACCCAGCAAGAAGTATTGAGTAAACTGCACAGCAGTAACCGGGAACTCAGGAAAAAAGCCCATGCGTCACTCACCGAAACTTTTCGCGAGAAAAGCAGAACCCTGACCTTTATTTTCAATACGCTGCTTGCTGATAAACACACGAACGACAAACTCCGGGCTTACAAAAGCTGGATATCATCCAGGAATCTTGCCAATGAAATCGATGAGGAGTCGGTTGATGCCTTGATAAAGAGTGTGACGGGCAGATACGATCTGGTGCAAAGATACTACCGGCTGAAAAAAGAGCTGCTGGGCGTTGAAGAGCTTTTTGATTATGACAGGTATGCACCTTTGCGAAAGAACCAAAAAAAGATTCATTGGAAAGAGGCAAAAAATACAGTCCTGGAAGCGTTCGGATCATTTGATCCGCAGTTGAAGTCGATTGCCGGCGAATTTTTTGACAAAAACTGGATAGACGCCTCGATTCGTCCGGGGAAAAGGGGAGGAGCTTATTCGGCCAGTACCGTAAGTACTGTTCACCCGTATATATTTATGAATTATGACGGACAGATACGCGATGTGCAGACACTTGCACATGAATTGGGCCATGGTGTTCATCAATATTTGTCAAGAAAACAGGGTGAGCTTCAATCAGGTACGCCACTGACTACGGCTGAGACGGCCTCTGTTTTTGGTGAAATGCTGGTTTTTGAAAAGTTAATGGAACAACTGGATGAACCCGAAGAACAGCTTGCAATGCTAGTCGGTAAAATTGACGATACGATTGCAACTGTCTTCAGACAGATATCTATGAACCGATTTGAGCATGAGATTCATACCACCCGCAGAACCAAAGGGGAGATGACAACTACCGAGTTTTCGGCATTTTGGAGAAAGACACAGGAGGAATTATACGGGAATTCGGTAACATTGACTGAAGAATATAATCTTTGGTGGTGCTATATACCTCATTTTTTGCATACTCCCGGTTATGTTTATGCTTATGCTTTTGGAGAATTACTGGTACTGGCTTTATACAGATCTTTCCGGAATCATCCGGGTCGGTTTTCTGAAAAGTACCTGAACCTATTGGAGGCCGGTGGTTCGGATTGGCCACATAACCTGGTAGCAGGTTTGGGCCTGGATATAAAGGATCCCGCATTCTGGCAGAATGGATTGCAAATATTTGAAGAAATGATTCAGCGCGCCGAATCCATCGCAAATGACATCAAATAAATCCGAATGGATGATTAATAGAAAGAGGTCAGATGACAATTAAGCGCGAGGAAAAAGCTCTCAGGGAATTTAAACTTATCGTGAAAAACCTGGTTAATTTACTGCGCCAGGCAACGGGTGCCCATACCACGTATCTATATTGGGTAAACCGGGCGAGGGAACAGTTTGTTATGGAAGCCAGTTCGACTTCGCTGACCAATGTGATGTTTATCGACAGGGTCGCATTTGAAGAACATTATTTAAATCCCTACAGGAATATCAGTAAACAGATGCAGATACCTGTCGGTGAACGGATACAGCGTGCAGTACTGGAGCATCATTCAGATGATACTTCCGTAGAGCAGGTCACCCTATTACCTTTTATAAATAAAAATGAAACGGTTGCCATAACGGTGATCGAAACGGAAGAGTCGCTGGACATTGACATGAATCAGGAATCGATTCAATCCTATATTGTTTCATTAAAAAATGTCCTCAATACGTACCTGGAACTGACAGCTCTCTATGAGGATCAGAATGAGTGGGTTGATTACGAAAAAAAGCTGGAGAATATACATTCGCGGTTGCATAAAACAGAGATCTTTTCCAGAATGCTGAATGAGATGCAAAATTTTTTACCGGATGGAGGTGTTAGCTTGATAGCACGTGGCATGGACGGTTGGGTGAATGTTTTGAACTCTTCAGGAAATAAACACCCTCTCATGCTCGGTTTGATGGTTGATGAGAAATCACTCGCATATGAATGTCTCAAAAGTGGTAAACCCGAATTTTCAATTCATTTCAATCAGAATCCGAAAAGACTCTCATCAGATGAAATTGCGACAGATGGAGCAACATTTGCCATCCCGCTAATCATCGAAGATCGCAGATATGCTGCCATTCTTGTTTATGACAACAATCCATTAGTATTCAAGGAGTCGGTAAAACATAAATTGCAAAATTTTGTACGGGTGGCTGGGTTATCGGTTCAGGCCAATTTGGGGAAGGTATCAGTGGAAGATGATCTGCTCACATCCGAATATGGCAGTTTTATACCTGATTTGTGGGAAAAAGCGATTGAAAGCAGTATAGTGAATAAACAGGAGGATGTTTTTACTTGGTTTGGTTTTATAACCATTGAAAACATGCAAACTCTCCGATCAAAATACAGGGTGGAAGAGTTGCAGCATATGCAAAAAACGCTTGTTAAAGCACTGAACCCTTCCCGTTTCAAGACAAATGGGTATATTGGATTTAACAGCGATTATGTTTTTGCATACATAATACAGGACAGATCGGAAGATGCAGCAGACTGGTGGATTTCAGGTGTAAATGAAATGCTTGAAAAACCGGTATTGCTTTCGGACGGACAGAAAATGAAAGTTGAGATGACGGCTGCTTATTCACTGATAAAGGGGAATGAATCAGATTATCATGCTGTCGTTCAAAATGCAAAAAGTGCACTTTCTGATGTAGTCAAGGTGGAATCAAACAGAAAGAGCTTCTTTAGTTTTGGTTAGAAACATTTTCTGAATAATGGTTGGAAAAGTTAAAAAAACGGGCACCGTTTACCTGGTTGTAATTGACGGGCTCGGTGTGGGAGCGCAGGAAGATGCCCACGCCTATGGAGATGAAAATGCCAATACGCTTGTTCATGTGTCGGAAGTTACCGGTTGCAAATTGCCAAACTTCCAGAGAATGGGGATCGGTAATATTATCAGCCTCTCTTCAGTACCGGCAGCAGAGAATCCGCTTGCAAGCTGGGGTAAAATGAGGGGAATTTCAGCCGGCAAAGATTCAACAAGTGGGCACTGGGAGCTTGCCGGCGTGCAAATGAAGGAACCTTTTCCGGGATATCCGAATGGTTTTCCGGACTTTATTATTGAAGCTTTTTGCCGGGGTATTGGCAAGAGCCGCGTTTTGTGCAATCGTCCTATTTCCGGTACCCGGGCGATCGAGGATTATGGCGGAGAACATTTGAAGACCGGAGACCCGATTGTATATACTTCAGCCGACAGTGTGTTCCAGGTAGCCTGCCATATCGATGTAACACCGATTGAAACCCTATACGATTGGTGCAAATACGCTCGGGATCATGTGATGACTGGCAATCACGGTGTGGGGAGGGTCATTGCCCGGCCATTTAAAGGCAGTGTTAGTGAGTTTGAAAGAATTTCTGAAAAACGGCATGACTTCTCCCTTACACCTCCGGAGCCTAATCTGCCAGTATATCTGAATCAACAGAATATTAAGACGTATTCCATCGGCAAGGTAATCGATTTATTTGCTGAACAGGGATTTACTCAATACAGGCGTACACGGAGTAATGCTGAGGGAATATCCCAGCTGCTCAGCCTGATGTCGGCCCGAATGGATGGATTTGTATTTGTGAATTTGATCGATACCGACCAGATATATGGGCATCGTCAGGATCCGGAGGGATATGCGCGATCTCTTCAGGAGATCGACCGGGCTCTGCCGGCTATTATGGTCAAGCTGCGTGAAGAAGATTTACTGATTATTACCAGTGATCACGGTAACGATCCGGCTGACGAGAGTACCGATCATACTCGGGAATTTGTACCTTTGCTGGTTCGCCGTCCCAAAGAATACAAGGGTGTTAATCTTGGAATCCGGGAAACATTCAGTGATGTTGCGGTTACTGTTACAGATTACTTCGGGTTGATTAACCCATTCCCCGGCAATTCGTTTCTCGATTGAATAAACTATGCTGAATCAGGGGGAAGGAGGTATTATACTCCGTCTACCGAGTTTCTAGTGGTGAGAGAAAGCTTGAATTCCAATTTTGATAAAAAATTTTTATCTTTAAAAGATTGTTTGTCAGTAAAGTTGGAGACAACATTGAGATGACATAAACGTTTAAATGCAGTTAAAGATATCATTGCCATCTGCAATATATAGCACACAAGACAGAATAAATATTAACAAAACATATCTATAGCTCGTGGCTAAAAGCTCAGGAATTTCTACACGTGAATCCGAATCATTGGACCGCTATCTTCAAGAAATTGGAAAAGAAAAACTGATTACCCCGGAAGATGAAGTTAGGCTGGCAAAAGAAATTCAGAAAGGCTCACAAAGGGCACTTGAGGATTTAACGAAAGCGAATCTCAGATTTGTCGTATCTGTAGCCAAGCAGTATCAGAATCAGGGACTTTCACTCGGCGACCTGATCAATGAGGGTAATCTCGGTTTGATCAAAGCGGCAAAGCGGTTTGACGAAACCCGTGGTTTTAAGTTTATTTCATATGCTGTCTGGTGGATACGCCAATCGATTTTACAGGCCCTTGCCGAGCAAAGCCGGATTGTACGGCTCCCGCTGAATCGGGTCGGTGCACTGAATAAAATTGGCAAGGAGCTCTCCAAACTGGAACAGGAATATGAACGGGTACCGTCGGCAGCCGAATTGGCCGAAAGTCTGGATATGACGGTCTCGGAAGTCGCCGATACACTGAAAATTTCTGGCCGTCACCTTTCCGTTGATGCCCCGTTTGCACAGGGAGAAGACAACCGGCTTTTGGATGTGCTTGAAAACGAAGAGATCCCTGATCCCGATAATGAATTGATGGGTGAGTCGCTCAAAGTGGAAATCGAACGGGCCTTGTCCAAGCTTACAAAAAGGGAAGCTGAAGTTATCCGCCTGTACTTCGGCATTGGTCGTGAGCACTCCCTGACGCTTGAAGAGATCGGAGAACGTTTTGACCTTACCAGGGAACGTGTGCGACAAATCAAGGAAAAAGCTCTACGTAAACTTCGTCACCACAACCGAAGTGCGGCGCTGAGAGCATATTTGGGTTAGAAACATCTCCGTGTCCAGATGTAAATTCTCATGGTGTGAGTAGCGGAAAAACGTACTCAGCTGTATGCCTGCTTACTCACTAGTCAAAAATAGCAGCTCGTAGTTCATTATGTGACAACGAGTTCAGTATGACTCCCTCACCAGGTTGAGAAGTTTTTCCATTTCCGAGCGAAGTGCATTGTTACTTACCGTGTAGTTATTATTGATGATACTGAAAATAAGCCGGCGCCCGGTATCGGTAAATATATACCCGCTCAGAGCGGTATTATTGCGGAGTGTACCGGTTTTGCCATACACAAAAGGTGGCCCGCCATGGGGAGGATGGTGGTGTCCTCTGAGAGTCCCGGTTTCGCCGCCGGCCGGAAACATCGGCAGGATGTTGTCCCCTCCATATTCGTTGTACAGAATATCGAGAAGAGCGACCAGTGACCTCGGTGTTACAAGATTATAACGGGTCAGGCCCGAACCGTCTGCCCACTGGGGGCGATCGGGTAAGTCAGACAGGTAATTGTTTCGGGCATGTTGAATGGCCCTGTTGGATTGCATGACTCCAAATTTTTCATCAGATATCATCAAAAGCAGTTGTTCGCCTATAAGGTTGTCGCTGTCCAGCATTAATAGGTCATATGCTTTACTTGCAGGCGTACCATATAAGGTGTGTTCAAAATCAAGGCTTGGATTACCATCTACATAGGTAATTTCGCGCCCGAGCGTATCCGAAAGCAGGTCTACAAAAAGATCACTGCTATAAACAAATGGCATTCTATGCTCTTGACGAGCTGTATCTGCCTTTGGGGCATAGTAAAATCGGTTTTCTCTCATTTCTCGTTTTACCAGTTCGAGCTGATTGCTGTTCCAGCCTAACCGTTCCAGGTATCGTTCAAAAATCTTCGGTTTTACAGGTTCCTCTTCGTTCAGTTTGACAAGCATGACCTGCTGCCTCTGAAGCCTTACCATATTGCCAAAAATGGGGAAAGGAGCTTTTTCGGGTGCATATGCAGCCGGATACCAATCCCATGACCAGCCGGAGCCGAAATGTTCATCTTCGTAATGCCCATCATAGTAGGCCAGGGGGTAATCACTGTTTCTCAGAAATTCGAAAACCACCTGATCATCAAAAGAGGGATTCAGAAATGCCGGATCACCTGTACCCCGAAAAAAAAGTGTATCGTTTTTAATCGTATAGCGGAGTGAGGGTAAAGTATCCGGCAAAGCTTTCAATGAAGCATATAAGGTAAAAATTTTGGTATTTGAAGCAGGTGTAAAAAAACGCTGGCCATCACGATCATAAAGAGTGGAATCTCTTTCCGGATCATAGAGAACAAACCCGGTCAGGCTTTGGCCGAAGATGGAAGAAGTATCAAAAAAATTTTCAAGTACATCCTGTTCATCAGCAGGATGTACGTAGGTGACAGTTTCCGGCGCCCGGCAGGAAACCACCAGTAGTAGGAATACCGGTAGTAAACAAACGGGATGATGATAAAATGATCGTTCTCTGATCAGCATGGCTAATGAAAATTAAGCCCGATAATCGGGGTCTGTTAAAAACGTCTTCAATATGCTTTATTTATTGGATAAATGGCAGTTCTTTTTGTTACAGGAATTTCTGTAAAACTTTATAATGGCTGTTTTTTGTATCTATCACATTTCCATGTGATATTCTTTTTACAACAGAGTCTGTATTATAGTAGACTGAAAATGAAGAATGTACCACATATAATACTCCGGTATTCGGTTATGCTCACCCTGGTATTTATCTTATCAGCCGGTGATTTAATCTCGCAACAACTTCCGTTCCGTTCCTATTCGATTCAACAGGGATTAAGTGAATCGGTTGTTCACGATATGTACGAAGGAAGCAGGGGATATCTGTGGATTGCAACCGGCTATGGGTTAAACCGGTTTGACGGGACGGAGATACGCAGTTATTATCAGCACCACGGGCTTAATAACAACCATGTAAATGCGATCACTGAAGACGAAGAGGGCCGATTTTGGATCGGCACGGCATCCGGGGTGAATGTCATGGAAAGGGATTCGATATGGACACCTTCGTATCTTGAGGATTTAAGGCTTTATTCCGTTACAGCCATTCTAAAGGATCATCTTGGTAGCTGGTGGTTCGGTACCGAAGGTGCTGGTGTCTGGATTCTGGACAGTAACAATCAGCTTACCCAGTATACAAATATACACGGGCTGAGTGCAGACAATATTCGTGATATTACCCAGGATCATAATGACGTGTTGTGGTTTGCAACTTCTAATGGCTTAACGAACCTGGATGCCGGTAATTTTAATACGTTTACTACCAGTCAGGGTCTGCCGGATAACAATCTTCATGCACTGGCTGTCGATAACTTCAATAACCTGTGGATTGGAACGGACCGTGGTTTGGTTGTCAGGGAGGATCAAGAATTTCAAACTTATAATACCGATCACGGATTGATTCATAACTCTGTGCTTTCGATAGCCCGGCCGGAAAATGGAACGGCCTGGCTCGGTACAGAGGAGGGAGCTGCCTATTTTGATAATGGCAATTTCCGGAATTTTACGACAAGTGACGGATTGACCAGTAACATTATTCAGGAAATAATCGTCGACCGTGAAGAGAATATCTGGTTCGGTACACTGGGCGGTGGTGCAAATATTTATCTTGGTGACTATTTCCACAATTATACAGAAGATGAAGGGCTGCCCAATAATGTGGTTACAGGTTTTACCAGGGATTCGGATGGAAATCACTGGATTGCTACGTTTGGGGGAGGGGTCATCCGGTACGATGGCAACGAGGTTCAGATTTTTAATGAGAATAATGGGTTGGTTGATAACAGGGTGTTTACCGTTTACAGCGATTCAGAGGATCTTCTTTGGGCAGGTACAAGAAGTGGTATTTCAATTATACGGGACGGCGAGGTTCAGGCTCCCGGACAACTCTATGAAGGTTTGCGCCTGGTTCGGGCCATTTATGAAGACAACGAAACGGGTGAACGTTGGATCGGGACATACCAAGATGGAGTGTATCATTACGACGGAGATCGTTTAACCGTTTATGACGATACCAATCATCTGGAAAATAACACCGTGATGAATCTTCAGAAAGATAGTGAAGGGCGTATCTGGATGGCTACATACGGCGGGGTGGTTGTCTACGATAACGGGGAATTTACCCGCTATACCATTGAAGACGGGTTGCCAAGTAACGGGATAATCAGTCTCTTTTTTGATCACGACGAACGTCTCTGGGTATCCACATTCAACGGATTTGCACGCTTCGACACAGAAAATCGAATAGCCGAGACGTTCGACTCCCGATTTGGACTGTCTACGACACTCGCCTATTTTATGTTTCAGGATCATAATCAACACTATTGGATCGGGACGAATATAGGGTTGATACGATTCGATTATGAAAGGTATCGACAGGCAGAAACTGTGGTGCAACAAGATCTTTCTTTTGAACTGGTGAACAGAGAGCAAGGCCTCGTTACCAATGAAATGAATGCAGGCGGTGTTTTTCAGGATGAGGACTTGTCAGTATGGCTCGGTACGGTGGAAGGGATAAGCCGTTTCTTTCCGGAAAGATTCAAACATCGGCCTGTTCCCCCGAGAGTCGAGTTTAAAGAGATCGTGTTTGCCGGTCAGACGGTAAGTCCCGATCAGCGCATTACCCGGCGTCACGACCGTAATTTCTTACAGTTTGAACTGACCGGGATAACTTTTACAGCACCTTCAAGGGTACTGTTCGAATACAGGCTGGATGGTGTGGATGAGGGCTGGACACAAAGCCACGACCCGACCGTCCGATACCCATCACTTTCACCGGGGGAGTACTCTTTCCAGGTGCGTGCATACAATTCTTCAGGTGTGAGAGGTGAAACCATAAGCAGTTATGATTTTGAAATTGCCCCGCCGATCTGGTTACAGTGGTGGTTTTTTCTGCTGGTGGGTTTGATTATTATGGGGGGCATTTTGTTTATTTATAACTACTACCGGGTCCGGAAAATGGTTGAAATCGAACGTATGCGTGTTCAAATCGCCAGTGACCTGCACGATGATGTGGGGGCTTCACTGACTGAGCTGGCACTGCAGACCGACTTTTTGCGTACTGGTAAACTTGACAGTCATGTAGAGGATACTCTCAAAAATATTGGAGAGCATAGCCGGCGAATCGTCTCCACCCTGGACGATATTGTCTGGTCGATAGATGCGAGGAATGACACGGTGGGTGATCTGACAGACCGTATGCAGGATCACGCCAATAAGGTTCTTTCTTCAAAGGGAGTGACTCTCGATTTTAACTTTTCACAGGTCAATACCGACCGGGAGTTACCGGTTCAGGTCAAAGAAAACCTTTATCTGATCTTTAAAGAATCGATCAATAACATTGCCAAGCATTCAAATGCCGACAAGGTAGCCATCAGGCTTTCGATGGATGGGAAAAAATATCTTTTGAATGTACTCGACAACGGGTCAAAGGGGACAAATGGTCGTAAAACGGGTCAGGGTCTGCGGAATATCGACATGAGAGCAAAAAGAATGAATGCAGAAGCATTGATTGAAAGGGAAAATGGATTTAACGTAAAAGTTACAGGTTCACTAAATTAAAAAAATTCTGAACAGAAAAGAGCGAGGAAACATATGGCAGTAATAGGAATCGTCGAAGACAACAAAAAAATCAGGGATCTGATTCAGCGTTACCTGGATATGCAGGATGAACTGCAGTGTCCGGTTGCCGTCGACTCGGTCGAAGAGATGCTGGATTATCTTGAAAAATACGATCCGCCGGATGTATTGTTAATGGATATTCAATTACCGGGAATGTCTGGAATTAAAGGAATCGGTATCATCAAGCAGAAATACCCGGAAATCGAAATTATAATGCTTACCATTTATCACGATTCTCATAAAATATTTGATTCACTGGTTGCCGGAGCTTCCGGTTATTTACTGAAACATACCTCTCTTCCAGAGATCAAGGAATCGATTCAGACATTGATTGAAGGTGGAGCTCCTATGTCGCCACAAATTGCTAGAAAAGTAATTAATCATTTTAAGAAACCGGAAAAGAAATCAAAAGTTGAATATGACCTGACTCCGCGCGAACAGGACATTGTAAACGGTCTTGTAGATGGCCTGAGCTATAAATTAATCGCAGATCGTTTTGATATTTCTATAGATACGGTTCGGGCACATATACGAAACATTTATAAGAAATTACACGTTAACTCTAAAGCAGAAGTAATTGCAAAATCCCTGCGGGGAGAGATTTAGCCGTTTATATTGTGAGATAACGGTAACATCATTTAAAGAATTTAATATTGCAAACTGAATGGATATTAACTCTTTTAAAAACAGTGACTTCACGTTTTCTGTTTTCACTTGATTCACTATCACAGTATTAATCACATGAATATGTGATACATATTTACATTTGATCGGGTTACATTAAATATAGATACTGAAAGAACCCAAAACTCGTGCCTTATGAAGAAAGCAAACATACATATTCCCGTAGTTGCAGCCTTGGCGGCGTTGTTATTGACCGGATGCTATACACAGTTGAAGACTACTCATACTGAGAGAATTGTCTCTGAACCGGTTCGTGTTGCACCTGTTTCGGATGAAGTAAAGGATGCTTACAAGGAAGAAGCACGTGAGCGCCGTGTAGCCGAGCTTTCACCCGATGAGGAGGAAAGCTATCTGCTGGGGTATGAGGATGGAATTGAAGATGGTTACGACGAGGGTTGGGCAGATGCAGAAGCGCTCTATTTTAAAGATTATGAAACCGCAAAATGGTATGACAGCCACGGAGCTACACTTGCAGGTCGGAGCGGAACTACATATGTAACTCATAATCATTATTATGGATATGGGTATTCACCTTATCGAATAAGATCGGGTTTTACCCGAAGTTACTGGCGGGGTTATATCGGTTTCAGGTATTTTCATCACTATGATCCGTTTTTCGTCCATCGACCATACCATATCTGGTATCCCTCTTATGGTTTCTACTACGGTGGATATCATCCTTATGCTTTCAGTTTTCACTATCACAGATATCCAAGTTACGGGTTTGGCTATTACGGGTATGGATACTATCCAAGAAGAGCTATATACTTTGCAAATGTTTCTCACGTACGTGTTCGACCGCAACGGGATTACATTGCACGGACATCCGGGTTACGTTCTTCCGGTCTCACACGTGAGCATCGTGTAAGAAGTTCCGGAAATACGGTCCGATCTGCCCAGACGCGCTCACTGGATGAACGGCGACGAGCAATCCGGAATGAAGTGACCAGAGATAACAGCAGAAGCAGTTCTGTAACACGTTCCAGGGGAACCACAAATGCTGAGAGAAGCCGCAGCAACCAATCTGTGAACAGAGGAACTTCCCGAAGTGTTGACAGACAGAGTGGAAATGTTAATCGTACTCGTGGAAATGTAAATCGATCCGGAAGTAGTGTGAATCGTTCCGGAAGTTCTGGCAACGTAAATCGATCCAACAGTTCAGGAAATGTGAACCGGTCTGGCAGCAACGTAAATCGATCCAACAGCTCAGGAAACGTGAACCGGTCGAGAGGTAATGTGAATCGTGAAAGCAGTAACCGGAGTTCAAACCGTTCCAGCGGGACGGTCAACAGGCAAAGCAACTCTGTGAGCAGTGTCACTACCGGGAACAGTACATCGTCAGTAGCAGAACGTTCTGTTCAGAATCGTGTACAACAACGAACTTCTGGAAACAGTGATCTGAGAGTTCGCAACCAGTCGGCCAATGCTGGCAACAGCTCTGGGTTCCGAAATGCGATTCGAAGTGCAGTAAATCAGTCTGGTATACGGATTGGTAGCAGCAATAATCGTTCGACATTGCAAAACAATCGAAGAGCTTCGCAAAACAGCCGGCCTTCCGTTAATACCAATCGCTCAAATAACAATAGCCGGTCTACGGTACGAAGCAGTAACAACCGGTCATCTTCGAGCTCCAGTGTCCGGTCAGGCAGTTCATCATCTTCAAATAATCGTGCAACAAGGTCTGGGAACTCCAGCAGAAACCGTTAAGAAAAAAATATTAAGGGAAGCAATCTGTAAGATATAACTTCCCGGCAAAATACCGGTTAACGATAGCGGGTGCAGGCGCAGATGAATTTCTGGCCATCAAAATTCTTTGAGAAGAGAAAGTTTGAGAATTTGCAGAAACCTCAGAATTAGTTAGATAGAATAGAAGCTCGTACGGCCGGTAAAATAATTTCCAGAGACGTAAAAAAAAGAGCATACTTGTAACTTCAAATCCCCAGGACTATGAAACGTCTGATCTATTGCTTGAGTGGAATGTGTATAGTTCTTTTGACCAGTTATGATCTGCTGGCACAGGAAGAAAATAATCCTCTGTTATACAGTTATCAGGCTGTGATGTTCGGTGATCAAAATACATCACACGATCCGGCTACACTGGTTATGCCGGGGACAGCCTATGCTTCCGGCTTCAGCAGTTACCTTGAGAATCCGGCTTCGGCTGCTTTTTTTGATAAAAGTTTTGGTTCATTCGGACTGGCTTTTCGAAGTGTGGATGAATCTGTCCGTTTTATTGACAGGCATACGAGCATGGACGATAATCAGACCGGTATTTCTAATGCCGGTTTTGTCTACCGATTCCCCGCCGAGCAGGGTAGCTTGGTAATCGGAGCCGGATATAGTCAACACTCTTTCTATAATCGTGCTTTGTCGATAAGTGGCAGAAATGAAAACAGCAGCATAACCGATCAATTCAAAATACCCGGTTCGCCTTACGGTGATATCGCTTTTAGCACTTTTGCCATAGATTCCGGGGATGAAATCGGCGATTGGGATGAATCGATCTTCAGGGTCGGGTTTGATCAATACGGTGATTTTCTGGGTATCAATCAGGAAGGCGAAATTACAGAGCGTGGCAGGGCAGGTGATTATTCGGCGTTTATGGCCACGGAATTTCTGCAGAATATCATGGTTGGTGCAAGTGTCGGAATCCGGTCGGGCCGGTATCACTATGGCCGGACCTTTCTTGAGATCGATGAACCTAATTTTTATGATGGTACGGTGATCGACTCTAATGACGATGGTCAACCGGATACCAATATTGATAACATCCTGATGCGAGATGACATCCGTAGCAACTTTACCTCATTTGTGGCAAAAGTAGGAACCATATTCAGAGTAAACCCAAATTTGCATCTGGGAGCTTCCTATACATTTCCCACCCGGATGACTGTAAATGAAGAATTTGATGCAAGAATAGTATCAGAATTTAATAACGGTGTCTCTTTTGAAGATGATCTTGCTACTGAATTTACTTACAGGATAACAACACCTGCCCGGATTTCTTTTGGCGCGGCCCTGGTTGATATCGGTGGCCTGACAATTTCGGGATCTGCTGAATATGTGGACCACAGTAGAACCCGGATCGACTTTGATGCGGATCTCTTTGAGGATGAGAGAATCGAAAATAATTTAATTTCAGACACTTACAGAGATGTTTGGAACCTGAGGGGTGGAGCAGCCCTGGCTTTGTCAGATCAGGTTACACTGAGAGGCGGTTATGGCATTCGTCCATCCAAATTCAGGAATATCGATTTCACACAAGAACAGTTTAGCGGTGGAATCGGGTTCAAAATATCTGAGAATACCCGCCTTGATATATCTGCACAGTACACAATGTGGGATGAACCGCAATCATCGGTTTATGAGCTTGGTGTATACGATTATAGCCCATTGCCAGACAATACACCCTCCATTTCAACAAGCAGTGAATTTGCAAGCAGGGATGTAAACAGGCTACAGGTGATGGCCTCGATTAGGTTCAACATAAAGTAAGGGTTTGTTGCAAGCTCAATGCGAGATAGCTGCCG
>SLOU01000190.1 GCA_007132385.1 Balneolaceae bacterium
ATTATTTATCTTCATATGCAGAATAATTACCAGGTTAATACGGCTATTACAATGCTCATACTGTATGGTATAGCATCGGATTACCTGGACGGTTTCGTAGCTAGGAAACGGGATGAAGTATCTGAACTCGGCAAGGTTCTGGACCCTGTGGCGGATAAATTAATGGCTTTTTTCCTTTTTGGCTATACGGTGTTGATCGGCTGGATACCGGTATGGTACTTTTTGGTAGGAGTTGTGCGCGATCTGTTGATAATGGCGGGATCAACCTATATCAAGAGAATACGCGGCAAGGTGGCCATGGCTGTCATGTCGGGTAAAGTATCCGTTTTTCTGATGGCTGTTTACTGGGTGGCTGTATTTTTCTTTCCGGAAGCCGGCCAGGTACATTTTGTGTTAATGGTTGCTTCTCTCATTATGATGGTGGTATCATTGATCAATTATGTGAAACGTTTTAATGAAATCCGTAAAGGAGCTGAATTTAATTAAAGATTTTTATGGGACTGCTGGACAAACTTGGCCTTAAGAAGAAAGAAAAATTAGATAAAGGAGTAGAGAAAAGCCGTGAAAGTTTACTGCAAAAACTGGGCAAGACCCTTGCAGGCAAAGACAAAGTGGACGCGGCTGTCCTCGATGAACTCGAAGAGATATTGATAACGTCGGATGTTGGAGTAAAAACGACAATAGATATCATCAACCGCATCGAAGTCAGGGTAGCAAAGGATAAATATATGACGCAAAATGAATTAAATCGTATTTTGCGGGAGGAGATTGTCCAACTTCTAAAAGAAAGTGATCAAGCCAAGCCTGCCGAATTTGATGCTGATTTCCCGACTACACCTCATATCGTATTGATCGTCGGCGTCAATGGTGTGGGTAAAACGACTACAATCGGAAAACTTGCTCATATGTATAAAATAGCAGGTAAAGAAGTATTGCTTGGAGCTGCCGATACATTCAGGGCGGCAGCGGTGGATCAATTGAAGATCTGGAGTGAACGCGCTGATGTCCCGATTATTCAGCAGGGGCAGAATGCAGATCCGGCCGCAGTCGCCTACGACACAGCAGCAGCTGCCAAATCAAGGGATGCTGATGTTGCACTGATCGATACAGCCGGAAGGCTTCACAATAAAAAATCGTTGATGGATGAACTTGGTAAAATCAAAAGGGTAATGGGGAAAGTCGTGGACGGTGCTCCACATGAGGTGCTGCTTATACTGGATGCCTCAACAGGGCAGAATGCCATGCAACAGGCCAAGGCCTTTACAGATGTGGTGGATATAACAGGCTTGGTGTTAACAAAACTGGACGGAACCGCAAAAGGAGGGATTGTGATCGGTATTTCCAATGAATTGAATGTTCCGGTCAAATATATAGGTGTTGGAGAACAGATTGAGGATCTCCAGGTATTTGACAGGGAAATGTTTGTTCAGGCATTGTTTGGCGAAGCGGCATAATGTGATTAGACTTTCATGTCTTGATTTGGATTAGTAAAATAGTATTCTAGCTAAGCGGTTTGTTAAATTTTCAAATGTTGCATTTCAAAGCCCGTATCGATGCGATTGGACTTATATAAGGTTATCATAGTATGGAGTTGTTACATTTTGGCGGGCTTATTGTATACTGTGCCTGGGCAAGCACAGGAATCTTTTACAAATGAAGACCCGGCTTACCAGGAGGCGGTTGAATATTATATCAGTGCAGAGTCAGATCAGGCCTATTCCATTTTTTCAGACCTCTATTCCGAATATCAGATAAATGAAGAATGGGAAAAGCTGATCGATGTGATCAGTTATAAGGTGTTGATTTACAGGAATTGGCGAGAGCTTGAGGAATCGGAACGGTTGATTGATGAAGCTGATGAACTGGCAGACCGGCACCTGGAGACAGGTCATATACTCTATTCAACTATTTACAATAATAAAGCCTACCTGCATGAGGAAAGAACCGATCTCGACATTGCCCTGGAATGGGCCCATAAGAGTGTTAAATTGTCGAAACAGATTGAAGGAGAAAAAAAACGTCGTGTCAGATCGTATGCAGCGTTGGGTTTTGTGTATGATTCAAAAGGTGAATATTCATCAGCTATTGAGGCATACAAAATAGGCGTAGACCTGGCTGAAACGGTTCAGGACTACCGTGAGAGATATTATTCGATGACATTGGTCCTGAATAATCTCGGTGTGGCCTATCGTAAAGCGGGAATGCCCGAAGATGCCATGCAATATTATCTGAAGAATCAGGAGTTTATAAAAAGGTTGTTTCGTGACGATCATCCGGAAATTGCGATGAACTATAACAATATCGGTTCAGTGTACTATACATTGGGTGATATTGGCCAGGCTGCCCGATATTTCGTACGTGCAGCAAATATTCTTGAGTCAAATTTTGGCAAAAATCATCAGCATGTAGCCGCGGCCTACAACAATGCCGGAACCTGTTATTTCAGGCTGGGACAGATGGACGAAGCTATCTATTATCTTGAGGCGGCCCAGGAGGTAAAGGTCAACCTTCTTGGCCCGGATCATCTTGATACGGCAATAGGACATTCCAATCTCGCTTCAATCTATATGGATAAGGGTGATTATTCTTCTGCTTTGGAAAATTTCGACCGGTCTGTTTTGATCAGGAAAAATAATTACGGAGGGGATCATCCCAATCTTATCAATCCTTATTTGCAACGCAGCAGATTGCACCTGGAAATGGATCATCCGAAAAATGCCCTTCTTGATGTGGAACTTGCAATGGAAATTGCAACAGGCCGTCTGGATGAAAATCATCCGCAAAAAGCGGAAGTATATATTCAAAGCGGACATGCTCATCGTGCTATTCATGAATACAGGGCAGCACTGATGAATTACCAGCAGGCAATTATCAGATTGACCGATTCATTCGAGGAGACCGATATTCATGTGAATCCTGAGGATCTGCACTCAACGCATCCGAATTTGCTCCTGTCAGCTTTTTCAGGTAAAGCTGAATTGATGAATGAATATTATCTGCTGAACCGAAGCAGTGAGATGTTGCATTCTGCTTATAATACCTTTCAGAATGCACTTGGTTTAATTGAAACCCTTCAAATGAATTTTCAGCATGAAGTGTCCAAACTGAACCTTCTGGGTGATAACTATTCGATTTTTGAAGGGGCATTTTTGTCAGCATATAACCTGTATAAACAGACCGGGCGTGAAGAATTTGCCGAGGCAGCATTTGATATTGCCGAACAAAGTAAATCGAGAATAGCCGCCGAACTGCTTCACGAGTCACAAGCCAGGGAATTTGCAGGAATCCCTGAAGAGATAACTGAGGAGGAAAGGAAGATAAACAGCTGGATTGCCGAATTACACCAGCAGCTTGTTATGGAAAGGGAGAAAGAGGAAGATCAGGATTCAGCAAGGGTTCAGGAATTGCAGGACTCTCTTTTTGTTGCTCATGAGATGCAGCAGACCTGGATCCATATGCTGGAAGAAGAATATCCGTCCTATTATGAAATAAAGTATAACCGGGATATGCTGAGCCTTCGGGAAGTTCAGGAAGAATTGATCGATGAGGATGAAGTTGTACTGAATTACCTTATGGGTGATGAAAATCTGTTTGTGATCGTTATTTACAGGGACGGTTTTTCTTTACACAAACTTGATGCCGCACAAGAGGTGCCCGGTTACCTTGATGATTTGCGAAGTTCACTCGAGAATCAGAGTTATTCCTTATTTACGAATACAGCGGTAGATTTATACCGGATACTGATAGAGCCGGTTCGTGAGTCCCTGTTCGGGTTCAATCAGCTATTGATTATTCCGGATCATCAGTTGCACTATTTGCCATTCGAACTATTGTTTACAGAGTCCAATTTCTCCAGCCAGCCCGACAGTTGGCCATACCTGATACGAGAATTCAATGTCAGTTATGCTCCATCACTTATGGTTTATCAGAAAATGAAGAGTAATACGGGCTACAATGCAAATCGGTTGCTGGCGATCGCCCCGTTTGTGAACTCAAATGCGAGCTTCAATTCAGAATCGGTTTTGAGAGAGTATGTTGAAAATCTGTCCCCTTTGCCTATCACCCGATATGAAACTGAGCAAATTGTCGAATTATTTGATTCCGGAAACCGGTTTTTCAATCTTTTCTCATCCGGCAAAGAGGCGATATTACTTGCAGATCAGGAGGCGTCTGTCTCTTCCATTCGAAGCCTGGATTTGACGGATTACGGTTATCTGCATTTTGCTACTCATGCTTTTGTTCATGAATCCCATCCCTCTTTGTCCGGTATTATACTTTCAGGAGATGAATCGTCGGAAAGTATCATCTATCTGGATGACATTTACAACTTGCGCTTAAATGCTGATCTTGTAGTTTTGAGTGCCTGCGAAACAGGTCTCGGCACGCTTGCCCGGGGTGAGGGTATGATTGGTTTTACAAGGGCATTTATCAGCAGCGGTGCGAATAATCTCCTGGTGTCTATGTGGAAAGTAGGTGACAGGGCGACGTCGAGTCTTATGATCCGTTTTTATGAAGAGTTTTTTGAAGGTGCCGACAAATCGCAGGCACTGCGTCAAGCAAAGTTATCAATGCTGAATCGACCTGAAACGGCATTTCCGTCCAACTGGGCTTCGTTTATTCTGGTAGGAAGGTAATACAATAATAACCGGAACAGATTATTGCTTCAGGGCTGTCAACGCTGTTACCTTGGTTGATTTCGGGTTATCTCAATGAATTGTTCGTTGTCGACCTCCGGCCTGCCGTCAAAATTGGCTACCTGCAGGATTGATGAATACACCAGCCGGGATGTTTGTGTCAGTTTCGGAAAATCAATTTTGTCTACCGTATCTCCGGGTTGATGATAATCTTCGTGTACACCGGTAAAAAAGAAAACGAATGGTACTTCTAGCCTGCCGAAATTCCAGTGGTCACTGCGACGGTAAAACTGATTGGGATCATCCAAGTCGTTATAGGTATAATCCAATTCCAGGTTTACACTTTGATCGTTGGCCAGGTGAACCAGGCTGTCAAGTTGGGATGAGATAATCTCACCCCCGATGATAAAAATATAATCCGTATCTCTGGCCTCTTCCCTGTTCGTTGTACTACGGCCAATCATATCGGCATTGTAACTGGCAACGGTATTTTCAATTGGAAATATCGGATGATCCGAGTAGTAACGCGATCCGAGCAATCCAACCTCTTCAGCCGAAACATGTAAAAAGAGGATACTTCTCCGTGTGCGCACCCCCTCTTCTGCCGCTGCCTGTAAAGCGTTGGCAACTGCCATCAGGGCTACGGTTCCACTGCCGTTGTCATCCGCACCGTTGTTGATGTAGTCACCAGTTTCATCCGGTTGGGAAATACCGATATGGTCATAATGAGCTGTCAAAACGACCACTTCATCCTTGAGTTCGGGATCACCGCCTTCAAAAAAGGCTACTACGTTTTCCGTTTCAATTTCGACAGTACCATGATAAGGCTGGTAATCCAGAATGTAGGAGAGTTCCTGCGGTCGAAAATCCCGGATGTTATCGATCAGCCCGGAACGCAATTCTTCAAGTTCAGCGGTGGTTTCCAGTCCAAGCAATTCGACAGCAAGTTCGGGATGGATTTCAAAATATCCCCTCGGAAAACCGCGACTTGTTCCGGCACTTCCCAAGTACTGCAGACGCATATTCTCCGGCTGGGAAATCAGATGCCGGTTAAGTTCCTGCAAATCGGTAAACTGTTCGGTGGTACGGTCTGTGATCACAAGTACCCCGTTAGCTTCTCCCCGGCTAACTATTTCCATAAACCGCTGATTATTGTCGTGGGAAGGATCAATGAGAGTGTCACCATCAATGATGTGTGGAATATCCTCAAAAATAACAACCCAGCGATCTTGTATATCAAGTCCGTTGAGATGCAGTACGTCTCTTTCAGTATCATTGACACCAAAGCCGGCATAGACAAGATCTCCCTTCAGTGGTACGGAACCGCCGAAGACCTGGAGAAAATCAGAATCAGTATCTGAAGATGCAACTGAATGGTTGGCCAAAAGGGTATCAGATCCTGATATCTGGTACATCGAATAGACGAGACTGTCTGTTCTTTCGGCATCCAGATTAAAAAATTGATAATAGCTGTCATCATCCCCTACCGGAATCAAGCCAAGTTCCTGATAATAATCCGACAGATATTTTGCCGCTTCTTTTTGACCCGGCATCCCGGTAAAACGGCCTTTAAGAGAATCATGTGCAATGACCGAAAGATGGCTATAGAGAAAATCTTCCGTGATTAACTCCTGGTAAGGTAAAAGCCGATCATTCAGTTCTTCAGCCGACGGTGGTTCTTCAGATAAAGCATACCCGCTGCAACCGGCATATAGCACGAGGATTAACAGGCAGTGGAAATAATTGACTCTCATAAGATCAGATAATTTTGTATTCAGAATCAGAATTTAATATCCATACACATCAAACCAGATAAGTTACGGTTTAGTACACTCTGTATTGTAAGAATTGTCTAAAAAAGTGGGTCAATCAGCCTGAGGCTGGTATAGCAGATCCAATTATTTCATCTACCGGTTTCAAGCCGATGTAAAAATCAACAGGATCGTCCCCCATGTAAAGATTTATTTGTTGCTCTTTTAGCATCTCAAGTACTGCCAAAAACGTTACAACGATTTGTATCCGGTTTTGAAAAGCTTCACATAATTGCCGAAACGATCTTCGCCCATGATCCTGAAGTTGTCGTAATACAAATTCTGTTTGCTCTTCGACTGTATGAGAAACCTTTTCGATGTGGTGATAGGTCCTCTGGCGTTTGATATCGGTTAAAACCTTTTGAAAAGCTGTCATGAGATCGAATAACGATACGTCCCGCAAAGCTTCGCCGGAAGCCTGTGTTTCTACCTCGTCATTTCCGAAGTAACCCCTGTAATATTTTTTCCGGGTTTCTTCATCAATAACGGTCATTTTTTCCGCCATCTCTTTGTACCTTTTGTACTCGAGAAGTTTCTGTACAAGTGTGTATCGAGGATCATCCTCATCGAGATCATCATCTTCCTCTTCATCCCTTGGCAGCATCATTTTGGCTTTGATCGACATCAGCATGCTGGCCATCAGTATAAACTCACTGGCTACATCAAGATCCAGTTCTTCCATGAGCCGAATATACTCCAGGAATTCATTGGTGATATGGGAAATCGGGATGTCATAGATATCCAGCTCATCCCTTTTGATGAAAAAGAGAAGCAGGTCGAGAGGCCCCTCAAAGTTTTTCAGTTGTACTCTGTACATAGATGTTGAGATAATAACCGTTTGAAGAAGATCGTAATTTGATTTTGAAATATGAAATAGAAAATGATGAAGAAGCAATTTGGAAATTTTCCGGATAATACTTGACATTCTCTCTAAGAATGGATTCATTATTGTATATACAAAAAAATGGAATCTCTAAGCAGCCATATCTATTTTTCGGTCAATACGACTGCCAGGCAGTTGTCAAAGCTTTCGGATGATCATTTTAAATCGTACGGTTTAACCAGTAGCTATGCATTTATGGTTATGGCTGTTCATCGAACCGGAACATGCAAGCAAAAGGAGATTTGCAACCGGTTTAACCTTGCTCCGTCTACTGTGTCGCGGTTTGTTGACAAACTGATAAAGAAAGATCTGATCGAAAGAAAGCAGGACGGCAAGGAAGTAGTATTAGTACTGACAAATCAAGGTGATCTTCTTGCTCAAAAACTTGAAGATGAATTGATTGTATTGGATGCTGAGATAAAAAAAAGATTAGGTGACAAGTACAGTCATACCCTGAACCGGATGCTGCAGCATGGGAAAGAGATGTTGACATAGCCTTAACCGTCGGACCGATCTTCCCTGAAACCGAGGTAATCGTTTTGCAATTCTACAGTTACCTGTTACAGGGGTTGCTATTTGATCAAATCATTTTCTCCTGGTAAAATAAGAGTACAATGATTTTATTCTTGTCCGATGACTACTTCCCCGTCCACAATGACAAATTGTGTCTTTGTGATATATTCAAACGGATCACCGTCGAAGAGCACCAGGTCGGCATTCTTGCCCGGCTCGAGAGATCCCACCCGGTCTGAGATACCCAGTATTTGTGCGGCATCGATGGTAAGAGCGCGGAGGGCTTCGTCATAGTCGAGCCCGTTTGCTACAGCAATCGCTGCTTCGTATAACGCAACACGGGTTTTGGGAACATAGCTTTCGAAACCGCTTTGAAACAGAACCGGTATTCCGGCTTCTTTCAGTTCGGCTGCAGTTTCAAAGCTGGCATTTTGAGTTTCACCCCAGGTCCTGGTCATTGTCGGATGAATAATAACCGGTACACCAGCTTCCAGGATTTCATCTTTAACCAGGTAGGCCTCTGCAGCCCCTTCGAGCAACATTTTGAAGCCGAACTCTTTTTGCAATCGAATGGCTGTCAGGATATCGTGTGCCCGGTGTACGTGC
>SLOU01000151.1 GCA_007132385.1 Balneolaceae bacterium
AAAACAGAGTACCTAAAAGGATTGAACCTTTATACTTTCGAAAATACTGATTAAGCTTTTTTAGTTTTTTCAAAACGAACTATGAATTGACAACAAACAGATAAACGCTTTACGTGTATGCAGCATTCATGCAGATCTATACTTTGCAATTAATCTCTGTACTTTTCAATCCATGCTTTCGCAAGTCTCAAACCGGATTGATATGCATGTTCGACACTGTTTCCTTTAAAATAATCTCCAACTAGAGCTAATGGTGCGTTGATGGTCTCAAACTCCATATAAGGCCGTTGAATGACATCTCTTGGTTTTGCAAATCTCCAAAAATGAAGGTCAGACCAATCAGGTTGAGCCGCCCAGTCTCCTGTAACTTCAGCAAGCCTGTCTATCATTTTTTTCTTCACCTCCTCGACAGGACGTTCTCTGTTCTCCCTGGCAAACGAAGGGGTTGAATGCACAACAAGAGAAACGTCCGGATTTTGATCTCTTTTCGAATTTTCATTTGAAATGAACTGAAGTACCTGATCCTGACAACTGAGTCCGTCCCATTCCGGAATATCCGCACTTCCATACCCTGCCATCAAAGAAAAAACCGATTCGTAATTTATTTCATCGATTTCCCGGATCATTTTCAGGGTATTTACTTCATCCTGGGTAGTTAACAGCATGGCATATGCCTGGGGAGCCGGTATGGCTATAATGACAGCATCCGCTTCAAAAGTTGAATAATTTATAAGGTTGACCATCCAGGCACGTTTATTCCGCCGATTATCACCGATATATGTAAGTCCGCCGGCCTTTACACCTGTATGGACATCCGCCCAGCGAGATAGATATTTCCCGATCCGGTTCATCCCTTCCACGGCTGCAAATTTCGTTTTCACAGTATCGTGGGGAGATACTCGAATTATTTTATTTCCATCAAAATGCCACAGCTTGTCTCCCCAGAGTTTTACAATATTTTCTTCGAGTAATTCCGAGACAAAACCACTGAATTCAGAGGATCGTGCTGTAAAATAAGGGGTACCATGATCCATGTTCGATTTGTTCCCGGGCCCGGCATACCTTGTTGCAAGTCTGCCACCAATACCGCGGCTTTTTTCAAGAACCGTCACCTCATTGCCGGTTCTTGCAAGTTCACGGGCAGCAGTTAAACCGGCAATTCCGGCTCCAATGATCGCTATTCGCATAAGATTTTTATCAGTTAGTTATTAATATAGGGTTGTCTTTCTCTAAAGGTACGGCCTCTTTTTCAGGTTTGCACAGGAACATTTCAAAGTTCATATACTGTAACGTTTGGCTTACAGGCACTTTTCTCAAGTAAAGCCGGCCAATAAGCGATAATCTCACTACTTTTCGGGCGACCACCAGCAAAACCGGTAACTCCGCTCGGACCTGTCAAAATCAAAGGGGCTATTTCTTTACCAAATGTATCCAGATCTTTCCTGGAAGGTCCTCTTACGGATATTCTCATTTCCACTTCATTAATTCCGGTTAAATCATCGTCGAGTCGGTTGATATTCTCATCACAGGCATTTATTCCAACCAATTCTGATCGAAAGCTCTCAAGATTTATGCCGAGCTTATCAGCTCTTTTTTTCAGAATTTCGGCTCCTGACAAAGCTTTTTTAACCGGATCAGGCCAACAATAAACCAAAGAAGCCGATAATTTATATCCGTCATAATAACTGGCTGATACTTTATAAGTATCGGTTTCTTTCCTGCCTTTAATACCTGACACTTTCACCCGGTTATTGGCCACCTCTTCCAGTTGTACGGTCGTAAAGTCAGCAATTACATCCGGAGTAATGTACTCTTCGGGGTTACCAATCTCATATAATAACTGTTCTTTCACAGTCATTTCACTCACTTGCCCACCTGTATCTTTGTGTTTCGTTACATAAAATTGTGAATCCGGATAAGCTTCTATGATCGGGAAGCCGATATCGGCTAGATCCGGAATGTTCTTCCAATCGGTAAAATTACCACCGGATACCTGTCCACCACATTCAATGATATGTCCGGCAATAGTTCCTGCTGCAAGTTTGTCATAATCTTCATACTGCCATCCAAATTCATGAATCATAGGGGCCAGTGTTAAACCGGTGTCGGTAACTCTTCCGGTGACAATGATATCTGCACCCTTTTGTAATGCTTCAAGAACAGGTTTACTGCCAAAATAAACATTTGCACTCAGCAGGCGGCTTTTGACTGTCTCTAGCGTTTCGCCGGTTTCCATATTATCGAGAGCATAACCATCTGTAAGCAACTCGTCCACTCTGGGGAGTATATCATCTCCGGAAACGACAGCAATTTTAAGATTCTTGATATTTTGTCTTTCGGCTATTTCAACAATCGCATTTTTACATGCATCCGGATTAATTCCCCCGGCGTTGGATATTACTTTAATTCTTTTTTCCGAAATTTCAGGCAAAAACTGTTCAAGCATTTCCACAAAATCCCTTGCATATCCAGAATCGGGATTGCGCATACGCTGCTTTTGCATAATTGACATCGTCACCTCAGCCAGGTAATCCATCACTAAATAGTCGATCGGCCCTTTTCGGACCTGGTCGAGAGGTGCCGATGGTAAATCACCCCAAAAGCCCTGGCCTGATGCAATTCGTATTAAATTCTTCAAAATTTATCCAATAGGATTACATTTCTACTCACACAATCAAATATCGCAATTTATTACCTCGATTAAAATGCAAATGAATGTGCATTTAAAATCGAAAAGTCAGATGATGACCTGGGCAGGTATTGAAAGGAAATTAGAAACTTTATACCCTTTAGATTACCAACTGAATTCAATGTATATTAGATGCCAAATTAAACCGGGTGCAAAAACAAAGCATCCTAAACATAATATCACTGACAGAGGTAACAGATGGCCTGGTGGGTAGCAGTACTTCTTGGAATTGTCCAGGGAGTTTTCATGTTTTTTCCGGTCAGCTCTACAAGTCACCTGGCACTTGTACAGCACTTGCTGATCAGCAATGGGGTAGATCTGCCTTCACCCGATTCAGCGGAAATGATTCTGTTCGATTTGATGGTACATGTTGGCACATTGGTATCGATTGCAGTCGTATTTTGGGAAAGTTTGAGCAAGTATCTGAAATATACGCTTCATGGTTTCATTACGCTTGTATCCGCAAACAGGAAACTTGACAATATCAGCCGATTGTACATAAACCTTACCATGATGGGCCTCCTTTCAGTTCTGGTTACTGGTTTGATAGGATTTCCAATGAAAGCCCTGTTTGAGTCAGTATTTGCTCAACCTCTGATTATCAGTCTGACACTGACAATCACCGGTATTCTGCTTTGGTGGACTGATATTTTATCGGACCGCAAGATTGGATTGAGGCAGATCGGGGTAGGCGTTGCGATTATTATTGGTATCGCCCAGGGTCTTGCTCTTTTACCTGGTTTGAGCCGAAGTGGTACTACAATAGCATTTGCCCTCTTTGCCGGTGTACAGCGTCGCTGGGCTGCCGAATACAGTTTCTTTATCGCTTTTCCCACAATTCTCGGAGCTTCTCTGCTCCAGGCAATAGAAGTCTACCAATACGGGGGATTGATTTCTATAAGCACCACTTCTATTATCATAGGGCTGGTTGTTGCAGCATTGGTCGGGATTATCGCACTTAAACTGGTTTTGGCACTACTTTATCGGGCAAAATTCCGGTTTTTTTCTTACTACGTCTGGGCTTTGGCAGTAGTCGTAGTCATCGCTTCATTCCGGGGAATTCTATAAAACCTTATCTTGACATTAAAATTTCTCACCGGTCATCAAATTTCTGTTTGTGACTCGTGTAAGCAAATTTCACTAATTCTTCCAGATTTATATAATCGAGAGTCTTTTCATGAGTTGCCTCCAGTACCACTTTTGGTGCTACACCCTTTTCCCATGCCTCAACCCATCTTGGTGCACATAAACACCACTGATCACCGGGCTTCAAACCCGGAAAATTATAAACCGGAAGAGGTGTTGTAAGATCATTACCAACACGTTTACTAAATTGAAGAAATTCTTCTGTCATAACTACACACACCGTATGCACACCCCGGTCCTCATCAGAAGTGTTGCAACAACCATCCCGAAAATAACCGGTCAAAGGATCTGAACTGCAAGATTTTAACTTTTCTCCAAAAACATTATTAGCCATAATTATAATCTTTCCTGTTAGATGCTTCAGATACGTTTGAATTGTTGGTATAATAGAATGTAAATTTAATACAAATAGATCCCATCTTAGTAAATTGAATGTCTAAACCGGTGTATCCAATTCAACGGGGCCGGGCTTGCAATAAGAGTTATCTACATCAATGGATTACCCGTTTTTTTTCCGAATTTTAGTGTCCAGCCGCCCCAGACCGCCTTCTCCAGTCAAAACGTTGGTGTATAAACTTGCAACACACTAACATGTCAGAACCTTTGGATCAAATAAAAGGCTACCCGAAAACCAGGTAACCTTTATAATTTCATTTAAATGAAGCGTATTAGTTCGCAGGTTCGATCCTGAAAAGCCCACCATCACTTTGGTCATTTACGATATAAATGTTTCCATCGGGCCCTTCCCGTATATCTCTGACCCTACCGATTTCACCGAGGATTAATTCTTCCATGTGAATCACTTCCTGATCTTCAATAACGATTCTCATAATGCGCTCAGCTCTTAGCCCGCCAGCTAACAGATTGCCTTCCCAGTTCGGAAACTGATTATGAGTGACCATGGCCAGTCCGGAAGGTGCCAGGGTTGGCAAAAATTCCCAGACTGGATCAATCATCCCATCCATTGAACGGGCCTCGGCATGTCCAAATTCATCTTCCGTACCGTAATCACGACCCAGAGTTACAGTCGGCCAGCCATAATTGAGCGTAGGTTCGATAAAATTCAATTCGTCACTACCTCTCGGCCCGTGTTCAGTTCCCCAGATATCACCGGTAGACGGATCGATAACAAGTCCCTGGATATTCCGGTGACCATAAGAATATATTTCTGGTAAGGCATCATTCTGACCAATAAAAGGATTGTCGTCCGGTACGGATCCATCATCATTTAATCTCAATAATGTACCGGCATGATCTCCCAAATCCTGGGCCCTCGGCGGATCAGCTCCACGATCGCCTATGCTGACAAACATTGTACCGTCATCGTTCCAGGCAATTCTTGAACCGTAATGTCTGCCGGGAGAAGAGTAACGATCCTGTTCAAAAATTTCTTCAAAATTCGACAGGGAATTACCTTCCAGTTGAGCCCGGGCTACAGCCGTTACCGTTTCATCCTCACCATTGGGTTTTGAGTAGGTCAAATAAATCCAACCGTTTTCCTCATAATTTGGATGTACTGAAACTTCAAGCAATCCACCCTGATTAGCAATATTAATGTCAGGCAAACCACTAATTTCGGTTACATTACCATTATCGATAACATTGAGTCGCCCCGGCCTTTCCGTAACCAATATCCGTTCATCCGGCAGAAAAGCAAGCGACCATGCATGTTCAAGTCCACCGACCACTTTAGTCAAATGTATCTCTTCATATTCTGTATTTATCGTCCTTGCCTCAAATTCATCCGAATTCGATTCGGTTTCATTCCGATCGTATTCGGGGGCACATCCGATGAAGACATATAAGAGAATAGTCAATGGTATTAAAAATTTAAATAACGAGTTCATAATCATGAATTTATCAGTTTATTAAATGGATTCAGATTCCTAAGCATTTGAATTTAACCTAATTAAAATGGCTACACAAACATATAACCAATACATTCTGATATTCGTGCCGCGTTTATCATATTCATACTTTGAACGATTTAAAACTTACGATCACCTGGGTAACAATGCACTTTGCCGCCATCAATTGATTCAGCTCTCTGCGGGAGATAACGATCGTATTGCTGGCTTGTGAAAGGAAAAATCAATCATTCAAACATGACCAATTTACCTGGTTTGAAGCCTGAGAGAAGTTCTATGTGAAGAACTCCTCAAAAACAATCTTACAAATGCCGGTAAGATAGATTAAATGGCGGAAGTTCTGTAATTGCATAATGATAAATTATTATTCCACTCTCAATATCCCCCTCATGGAGATGTGATGACCGGGAAAAGTACATACATAGTCGTAATCGCCTGTCTCTTCCGGGGCTCTGAAATAAATGGTCTCAGATTGACCCGGCTGCAGCATGGAGGTATGATAAAGTACTTCATCCATTCTGGGTACATATTCCAGCGCATCCGCATCCAATCCGAGACGCATGGCAGCTTCACCTACTGGATCAGCGGTTTCAGGTAACGCGATAACTACATTATGAGCCATATCATCATCATTTTCGAAAGTTAAGGCGATGGTGGAACCGGCCTGAACATTGATCAAATCAACATCATATTGAAGGCCAGGTTCGGTTGACAGTTCTATTCTTTGATCTGCTTCACCACCCCAGTCTTCCGGCATCGAGGTGATTTTTTTCTCTGAAACTTCTCTTTCAGCCCTCTCAACACCGGCTCCGTCAGCAACAGCAGACCGTTCACCTTCCGGCAATCGATTTAAAGTATAATATGCGTCAGTATGAAGCAGGGAGTTTCCATCTTCCGAGCGAACTCCTTCAGTCCTGATTTCATTAATAAAGCCTGTACGTAACCCGTCTACATATAACCGTACACTCATGAAATCATCCGATAACTCCAACCGCGTTATTGTCTTGGTTTGCTGGTCCCGAACCGGGCTGCCATAACTGGAATGGTAGTTATAGGTAAAGTCGGTTACCCGGAAATTATTTATATCCATTACACTCTGTTGATCCACGGGTTTTGTAAAGTTTATCGTAAATCCATTGGATTCAGCTTGAATAGAATGCATTTCAAATGGAATTTCACCATTCCAGCTCATCCTGTCTACGCCATAGTGTTCTTGTCCAGTGGATCCCCATCCCCGGTTGGTCATACCTGTATATAACGTATTATCCGGGCCCCATTCGAGTTGTATCACTCCAGATGAAAATCCTTCCCGAAATGAGAAAACAGCACCCTGATATACTCCCTGAACTTTTTCAAGGGCAACACGCATCACTTTCGAATGGCCCTGATCTCCTACCAAAAATTGCCCTTCAAACGGGCCAACCTGTTCATCATTTTCAATTAGTAAAATACCTGCAGTGGAGATCCCCATTATTGTATGGGGAAACCATACTGCCGGGTTCTTTATTTGAGGGATATTTTGCGACTGCTCATAAAGAGTTAATCCATCTGAGTCATCGATATCTTCAATTCTCAGATCCAGTGGTGATTCCGGACGGTCAGTCCATCGCAATCCCTCCGGATGCCCGGCAAAATCACCTTTTTCCAGATGAGTCATCCAGCCTGAACCGATCCAGTCACCTTCATTTTCAGTATAAAAAATATCTCCTTCAGCATTCACTCCAAATCCCAGTGGTGATCGCAACCCGGTCGCAAATGGTGTCATCTCGCCATCTTCGGTCACCCGGATCATCCAGCCTCTCCAGTCTGTCAAACTTGCACCGTATCCAATCCAGGAAAGATTTAATGTTACAAGCATATCCCCGTCAGGGTGAAATACAGGGCCGTATGAATATTCGTGATAATTTCCGGTTAGCGGCCAACGGTATATGGTGCGATAGGTATCTGCCATTCCGTTTCCGTTTTGATCTTTCAGTAATGTTAATTCACCCCTTTGTGATATATAATAGCCACCATCCCGGTAGGCGATGCCAAGTGGTTCATGTAAACCCTGGCCAAAACGTGTAAATGAAGGATTGTCACTGCCGGGGTTAGTTATCTGCCACACTTCACCTCTCCGGGTAGGTACCATTAACTGACCAACTTCATTAAAGGCTAGTCCTCCCGCTTCCAGTATAACACCATCCGGCATTGGCAGGCTTGAAATTGAATAATAATCTGCTTCCGTTGGTTCTGTAGATTGCGAATATCCGGCTGTTAACAGAAATAACCAGATTAATACCGTTGCAATTGCAGACGAATTAACCATTTTAAATGTCATAAAAATATTTCAATAGGTTTATATTGAAGAAATGACTGAAATCACCAAATTAATTTATACTCTATTTCTGCTTCATTTGAGTTTTGAAGTATAGGCAGAAAGAGTGCCTGAAGCTCTCCATTACTCAGAATTTCAGGCTCTTCTCCACCTGATTCCAGTATTCGCACGTAATAATTTCCGTTTACTCTGTATAAGCCATTGTCCAGCAATTCTATACTCTTGCCTTGAGCAATTCTGGCGAGTTTATCATCCTTCTGTGAATTTGAAGTGAAGTTAAGTGTCCGGATAAAAGATCCATCATCAGAATTAGGATTAACTTCATCCTCAATCCGAATGTTATTATACATTGACAAGAACA
>SLOU01000012.1 GCA_007132385.1 Balneolaceae bacterium
AGATGACCTCGAATCGATCTTCAGAGGTATAACGATCTGCTCCAAAGAGATCGGACAGGCTGATGAACCGCCGTTCATGTTTAAGGTGCCTGCATATGTCAATGACAGAATCAGGGGTTATGCGGACAAAGGTATCACCGGACGATTGATAGATATCCAAAATATTATCAGGAAATGATTCAGTGAGGCTATCGACTGTTTCTTTCAGAGAAGGTGTTAGATTCAGTTCCATGGTCAAAAGGGTCAGGTGTCGAGCATTACAGAGTGTTCGGTACGGATCTTGTCCTGGATCTTCATCAGTGCATGAATTACAGCATCAGGCCTTGGTGGGCAGCCGGAGATATAAGCATCAACCGGGAGAAAATTATCAACTCCCTGAACAACACCATAACACCGGTGCATTCCACCGGTTGAGGCACAGGCTCCCATTGCAATACACCATTTTGGATCGGGCATCTGATCCCAGATCCTTCGAATGGCATGAGACATTTTGTAGGAACACCAGCCGGCAACGATCATGACATCACTTTGTCTTGGCGAAAAACGGAAAACTTCCGAACCAAATCGTGAAACATCATATCTTGGCCCGGCAAATGCCATCATTTCAATTGCACAGCACGCAAGACCCATTGGCATGGGCCACGCAGCATTGGAACGGGCCCAGTTAACAAGTGTATCGACTTTTGTTGTAAAATATCCTTCTCCAAGAGCGCTTTCTAATCCCATAATGTGTCTGATAATTCGTTACTTCCTGTTGGCAATCGCAGGTTTGAGTTCAAAATCGAGTGTGCCTTTTTTAATGGTGTACCAAAGACCGATAAACAGTATTACAATAAATATAATCATGGACACAAACATTCCCGTAGTCATGTCAGTCAGCATCACTGCCCAGGGATAGATGAAGACTACTTCCAAATCAAATACGATAAATTCCATTGCCACCAGGTAAAACCCGATAGAATACCGTTCTTTAGCCTGCCCAACCGGATCCATTCCACTCTCATATGGATTTAGTTTATTCCTGTTGGGTCTGTAAGGGCCGAGCAGGCTGGATAGAGACATCAGAATGAGCGCAAGCACAAATGTAATGCCCAGTAGTATGACAATTGGGATATAATTTTCTAACATGATTATTTTTTCAGTCTGTTTTCTTCGATGCGAAAATTACCGCCGGAATGCCGGAAAGTCAACGATTATACGGCACGAAATATAGGGGTTCTGGCATTGAATTCTGAATGTGTTTCAGAAATTAAAGCTATTTAGATCAGATTTATTTAAAATTTGGTTCATTTTGCCAATCTGAAGCAGATTGGGAGTCGTTCTTGATGCCTCTTATATTGTTCTCAGTATCTGAAAAGTTTAGATAAATGAAATGAAGCCTGAAAAGATAAAAATAGCCCTTATCCAGTTTGGATGCGAGGATGAACCGGAAAATAATCTGCATAAAGGGATTGAAAAAATCTCGGAAGCCTCGGGGAAAGGGGCAAAGATAATCCTGTTACAAGAGCTGTTTACAACCCGGTATTTCTGCAGGGAGATTGACAAGAAATATTTCAAGTGGGCGGAACCCATTCCCGGACAGGTAACAGACAAACTATGCCAAACTGCAGAAAAAAATAATGTAGTCATAATGGCACCTTTTTTTGAAAGGGAAGCAGCCGGGCTCTATTATAATTCCTCAGTTGTGATAGATTCAGACGGCAGCATTTGCGGGATTTACAGAAAAATGCATATACCGGATGATCCAGGATTTTACGAAAAATATTATTTCACTCCGGGAGACACCGGTTACAAGGTTTTTGAAACGGCATATGGCAGAATCGGTACACTGATTTGCTGGGATCAATGGTTTCCCGAAGCCGCACGTATCACTGCAATGAAAGGGGCCGATCTGCTGGTTTATCCTACAGCTATCGGCACGCTGCCCGGAGAATCTGATGAAGAAAAGAATCTGTTTTTGGATGCGTGGATTACTGTTCAGCGGAGCCACGCCATTGTCAATGGATGTTATGTGGCAGGTATCAACAGGGTTGGGGATGAAGGAGGAACCCGTTTTTGGGGGCATTCGTTTGTAGCCGGCCCCTTTGGAGAGATTCTGGCAGAGGCCGGTGAAAATGAACAAATTTTGATATCTGAATTGGATTTTTCAATGATCGAAACACAACGGCAAATCTGGCCATTTTTTCGCGACAGGAGGGTAGATTCGTATCAGCATCTGTTAAAACGTTGGCTGAAATGAATTTAAAGCATTCCTTTTTCTAATGAGAATTTCATCCATATAGCAACCTGATTATAAATTTTAACAGGACTGAGCAGTTCAAAGCGGAACAAAAACCCGAAATCATTTTCTAATTGACTGTACTTCACCGGTTATTTTATGAAAAAGATAGTAGGTAAATAGTTTATTAAAATGAGATTTCGAAGAGATCTGTCTGAGGAAAAATAGCAGCAACTCTACGAGGCTGGCGGCTTGCTACGATAACTTCATTAGAGTTGTGGGAAACACAAAATATACTCTTTGATATTGAGGATCGTTTAATCACTGCGCAATATGCAGGCAAAATTAACTGAAACAGAATTGCGTCGAATAAGTGGCTTACTGGGAATTGATTTGGGTTTACATTGAAACGGTCATTACAGAATCGTTGTAAATGAAAAAGGGATCATCTGAATTAATGGTAAAAACCGGATATAGAATGCCGGCCGAGTGGCACCCTCATTCGGCTACACTGCTCCATTGGCCATCCAACAGGGAAACATGGCCAGGAGAACGTCTAGCTGCGGTAGAGAGCATTTATCTTGAACTGATTGAGATATTGCATCGGTATGAGCCAATTGTTCTGTTGGTATCACCCGGCAAGACCGATTATGTTGAAGAAATACTGCAGCTGTCTCGATTTGAGCGATCCGAAATCCACGTTCTGACCTATCCGGTGGATGATGTTTGGGTGCGTGATTGTGGCCCCATTTTTGTGGAGACAGGTGAAAAAGCGATTTCTGATTACGTAATTACAGATTGGGAATACAACGCCTGGGGTGGGAAGTATCCGCCTTACGATTCTGATAATAAAGTACCTTCTTTTATAGCCAGAAAGTTTCAGATTCCACACATGCAAACCGGTATGGTTTTGGAAGGAGGAGCGATCGAAACCAACGGAAAGGGTGTATTTCTGACTACCAAATCCGTACTTTTGAATCCAAACAGAAATTCAAATTTAGACAAGACCCAAATTGAAAGAAAATTACATGATTACCTGGGTGCGGAAAAAATAATTTGGCTTTCAAAAGGCCTGGCAGGAGATGATACTGATGGACATATCGATGACCTCGCCAGGTTTATCGGGGAAAGGAAAATTCTCACTACACTGCCTGAAAATCAGAATGATATTAATTATCCGGTGTTGTTCGAAAACCTTCAAATTTTAAAAGAGGCTACTGATCAGGAGGGGAATTCCTTTGAAATTGAAGTACTGCCCCAGCCTCAGACAATAACTCATGAAGCCACAATTGACGGTTCCGTACATGTTCCTGCTACATATCTGAACTTTTATATAGCAAACGGTGTCGTTCTGGTACCCATTTACGATGAAGCCAATGATGAGGCAATTCTTAATAAATTCAGGGAATATTTCCCTGACCGGGATATATGTGGAATTTCTTGCTCAGACCTTGTATGGGGTCAGGGAAGTATCCACTGTATTACTCAGCAACTCTATGGACTGTGAGTTCTGGCTTGATTCTTATTGGACATATTCAACCAATTCCCAGAGCGACCTTTCAACATGATCCCGGGTCGAATAGATAGTCTGAAAAAACTCCATCATATTTACATCCGGATGATTTGCACGGATCATCTCTTCCGTAAACCCAAATTGCATATGCTCGAGATGTTTGAAAAAATTACCCGTTGCAAAATTATAACCATAATTGATTCCCCCAGGAACAACAAGCTCGTAAAGCTCCCAGGCTTTCATACGGTCTGATTCCATCCTCGCTTCATGCAAAGGTCTGGCAATTTCATCTTCAAACATCTGATATTCATATTCCCTGCCAAGCCCCACATCCATATAATCCATCAATTTAAAGCGTGCAGGAGAGGATTCATTCTCTTGTGAAACGCTGTTTCGGATTCTCCATAGTTCAGAATGAGTCGTTCTGCTTAAAGATGTGGTAGGTACATCTGAATGGCTTCTACGACTCGAATGTAACTCAGCTACCTCTGTACTATTTTCTTGCCCCTCAAAGGCATACATGGAAGTAGCGGTTGTGATACTTACATAATTATAATTGTGGTTCCGATTACCGTCGAATCGTACATGATATATTCTCCAGCCGGTAATTTCTTCACTATCGATTCTTTCAAGTTGTGAGTTTTTCCAACTTGTAAGTAACTGACCGAGGAATTGGTCTTCATTGTCCATATCAACATACAAATAGTCTACTTTCAAAAACTCACCTTCCTGAGCTTGTGCCATCAAATGAATAGATAAAAACATAAATGGTAGGAGTAACAGGGATATGCGTAATTTCATGGTGACCTCCTTCATTGAATTGCATTAAGTAACAATAATTAACAAAATTTACGTACCATTTAAAATCTTTTCTGGGAAAAACGGAAAAATTATCACCATACAGAACGAAAAAAATGGAGTTGAGAATTCTTATTTATATTTCAATTCAAATTGCTTGACAACTTGATTATCTTAACCCGGTGTTGAAACATAACTTTTAAATACGTCTACATGTCAACTATTGCGCATGAAAGATTTGAGGCTGTTATCGGTCTCGAGGTACATGCTCAGCTATTAACCGAAAGCAAAGCTTTTGCATCAGTATCAACGGAATTTGGCGGTGCGCCGAATACACAAATTACTCCTTTGTGTCTTGGGCATCCGGGAACACTTCCTGTTTTAAATGAGAATCATGTCCGTTATTCGGTACGAATGGGACTGGCGACTCATTGCAAAATTGCACGCAAATCAATCTTTGCAAGAAAAAACTATTTTTATCCGGATTTACCAAAGGGATATCAGATATCGCAATATGAAACTCCCATTTGCTTTGACGGACATATCTTTATTGAAGTTGACGATTATGAAAAACGAATCGGATTGACCCGCATTCATATGGAAGAGGATGCTGGTAAATCGATCCATGACCAGGATCCGAATAATACACTTGTGGATTTAAACCGGGCGGGTGTTCCGTTAATTGAAATCGTCTCTGAACCCGATATCCGGACACCTGCCGAGGCTTACGCATATCTGACTAAAATCAAGCAGATCGTACAATACCTTGAAATTTGTGACGGCAATATGGAGGAAGGCAGTTTAAGATGTGATGCCAATATTTCGGTTCGCCCCAGGGGGCAAGAGGAGTTCGGGACACGCACAGAACTTAAAAATCTGAATTCTTTCCGAAATGTTGAACATGCCCTTGAATTTGAAATCGAGAGACAAATAGAACTTATCGAATCAGGAGGGGAAGTAGTGCAACAGACGTTATTGTGGGATGCTAATAAAATGCAGACCCGCCAGATGCGTTCAAAGGAAGAAGCCCACGATTACCGGTATTTCCCTGAACCTGATATTCCGCCGGTAGTGGTGACAGAGCAGTTGTTGAAAAACGTTCAATCGAGCCTTCCTGAAATGCCAGACGAACGCCAGAAACGGTTTGTGGATGAACTGGGTTTAAGTGAAATTGATGCAGTTACATTAACTCAAAACCGGTATTTGGCCGATTATTTTGAAGAAGTACTTCGCCATCATTCTAATGTCAAAGCAGCGGCAAATTTGGTTATGACTGAGGTTTTACGTGTCTTGAATGAAAAAAGTATCGATATCAGGGATTTTACTCTAGAACCTGCAAGATTGGCAGACTTGATCAGCCTGAAAGAGGGGGATAAAATAAACTCTTCTGCCATGCAGACGATATTTAACCGGATGCTTGAGGATGAAGCGTCTCCGGAAGCATTGGCTGATAAAATGAATCTGCTCCAGGTTTCAGATACCGGATTTGTCGAACCCATCATTAATGATGTATTACAAAATCATCCAGATGAAGTTGAACGATACAAAAACGGCAAAAAACAACTCATTGGGTTTTTTATAGGGCAGGTGATGCAGAAATCGAAAGGCAAGGCAAATCCGAAACAGGTTCGGGAACTGATTGTAGAAAAAATTGACGGGTAATTGTTAATTCTGTATTTATTTGGTTGATGATGATCAGCAGGAGTATCTTATTTGTTATTTACAGTATGATCGGATTGTTACTTGCGATAGCATGCGAAAATGCTGAAGAGCCGGAACCAAGCTACCAGGTACACATTACCGGCCAGATAACCGTAAATGCGGAGTTGGATACTACCGGCAATTACTCCGATATTGAACTCAAAGTTCTGCAAGCTGACACGGCCGGCGCCATGACGGATACTTTGTTCTTCGCCGTCACAGACAGTGAAGGCAATTTTGCCGGTGATGCATCGATACAAATTAATGATTTTTATTCGATGATTATTGGCCGATACGGGCAGAATCTGGCTCATTTTGAATTATTACTTGCCGTAGGTGATACCGTTCATATTCATGCAGAACTCCCTGATGTATCCGAGACTTCCGATATAAGTTCACTGGAAAATGATCTTCTTGCTATATACGACCGTCTGCATGATAATGTAGATCGATTAATACAGTTTGCCAGTGTAGGTCATGTATCGGAAGATACACTGTACATGGAGATGCAGAAGATGAGTGACATGTTTTGGGATTTTTACGTAGAAAACCGAAGTACCTATGTCAGCCGGATGTCTGCGGCTTCTTCTATCAGATTGCTCGAAGGAATAAATGAAGAGATGATGATGGATCGGTTGAATCATATCATCGATCAAGAACGGCAATTGATGCCGTTTGCCTCTCGTGCCGGTATTCGATACTACACACAAAATTACAATCTGGACAGGGCTATTGCCTTTACCGATTCTTTGTTTCAAAAAGAGATGGACGACCGATTACGTTTGGAATTAGAAATTGATCGAATCAAACTATTATATGATAGTGCGCGTGTTGATCAGGCAAAACTGGAGCTCAGTCAATTTAAAGAACAATATTCGACATTTCCGGAAGCCTCTGAATGGATTGAAAGTTTTGAATATGATTTAACAACTCTGGCACCGGGCTCGGAAATGCCGGATTTTGAAATAGTTTCAACCGATGGTGAATTAATCAGTAAAGAAAACCTGAAAGGCAAGGCATATGTCCTGGAGTTTACCAGGCTCGAAAATTTTTTATATCAACAGCAATATGACAGAAGTGTGGCCATTTATCACATTTACAGAAACTATGATATAGAATTTATAACGATCCCATTTGGAGCCAACGAAATTCTAATGAATGCTTTTTTCGATGAACGGGCCAAGTTGTGGTCTTTTGCTCAACCGGGAACTTTTGAGGTCGATCAAATAGAGAATCAATTTAATATCAATACACTGCCTACGCGTATACTGGTGGATAAACAGGGCAATGTAGTACGTAAATATGAAGGAACTGAATTTAATGATATCATACGCGGTCTGCAGATCGTGCTAAATGAAAACCTTGAAGAGGAAACCTTATGAGAAGAAAATTAATAGCGGGAAACTGGAAGATGAATGCCGGTCCTAAAGAGGCGGTTAATTTGCTGAACGGGTTAAAACAAGAATTTGAGAATGGAGATTTCCAAACCGATATACTTGTCTTTCCGCCATTTCTTACCATTTTTTCTGCCGTAATTCAGCTTAAGGATACCCCTATTAATGTCGGAACTCAAAATCTTCATTTTGAGGATAATGGTGCATATACCGGAGAAATCAGCAGCCGCATGATTAAAGAAGCCGGATGTAAGCATGTTATCGTTGGTCATTCCGAAAGGAGAGAATATTTCGGTGAAACCAATGAAATTGTGGCGAAAAAAACAGCGAAAGCTATAGCAGATGGGTTGCATGTTGTACTTTGCGTTGGTGAAACACTTGAAGAAAGAAAAAAGAATTTGCAGCAAAAAGTGGTGATTGACCAGTTGAAAGCAGTCATAAACCGTCTTACAGAAGAAGATACTTCAAGTTTGACGATAGCCTATGAACCAGTATGGGCAATCGGAACCGGTGAAACGGCAACAACCGGCCAGGCGCAGGAAATGCATTTGTTTATTCGCAACTACCTGTCTGAAATTTGGAGCACTCAGCGATTGCAGGATATCCGGATACTCTATGGTGGGAGTATGAAACCCGCCAATGCAAAAGAGCTTTTACAGCAACCGGATGTTGACGGCGGACTTGTGGGGGGCGCCAGTCTCAAAACGGAAAGTTTTGCGGGAATCATACGCATTGCCGAATCTTTAAATAA
>SLOU01000213.1 GCA_007132385.1 Balneolaceae bacterium
AATCGATTAAACACATATTTTCAGGATTCGATGATACCTTTTCGTTTGCAAAGCTCAAACAACTCGGTATGAAGGTCTTCCATTTCGAGCTCACCCCGCTTAACAAGCTCCTGAACCTCCAGTTCTGTGAGCATCGCCAGGCAACCCATCTCTCTCAGTATCACATCAAAATTTCGAGGATCTGTCATTTTCATTTTATTGATATCAAGTCCGTCCGGACTTATTTTGCTATCAATAAGGCAATAAAATTTATCGCCGGGTTTGTCACCAAAAGTAAATACTTCCAGTTTTGTATTTTCTTTTCTCATCATAACTAGTCAGTTACCAGTTAATTCGTTCTTTTTTTTCAGATGGTATGAATATTAAAATCAATTGTTTACTCACCTTTTGTAATTTGCAAATTGACAAATCAGCTGTTATATCTTTCCAAAAAATCACGTGCCTTAATTAATTCAATTACCTCATCGGTTTCTTTGTCAATCACAGCGACCTGAAACAGGCTGATTATAGCCTGACTGTTTATACATTCGATCGTACTTTTAATTGTGTCGCACTCCTCTGTTTCACTGACCAGATCATTGATTCCCTGAACCACATATCTGTACTTTTTTTCCTGTTTTGCTGATTTGTCTTCCTGCTCGGGTTGTTCAAAATAGGCCCGTAGCGATTCTTCGGTTACAAACCACTTCACACCCATTTTTTTTCCCTTCAACTTACCTTCCCGAAGATATGCCCTTAACGTCATTTTACTAATGCCCAACATGTCATGAAGGTCATCCACAGAATAAAGCTTTAAATCTCCAACTTTTCTTGGCATAATTCATCAATTTACACTCATTAACAGCTATTTTTTGATTGTTATTGCTTATATATTAGATTCCTATTATACAACATTAGACTACTAATAATATTACATAACAAAATTATTTTGTTTTAAACACCCCAATCGCCGTATGTTTAGGATAGTTGTCTGAAATTAACGGCATCGCTTTTCTCTGAAAAAAAATAAAAACTGCTTTTCAACCTAATTCTTTGGCAATCATAATGCCTGCTTTTTGATTTCAGCTGATATACTTTCTGAAATTGAGATAATCATAATTCAACGGCTTTACCCGTTAGTACCGATTCATCACTTGCCAATACGATTTTCAATGTAAATACCACTTGTTCAAGGTGATCAGATAAGTCAAGATCTTCCCTGATCGCTTTCAGAAAATATTCCTGCTCAAAATAACAGAGTTTATCGTGACCCGGTTCATCAGGGGTTTCGATCATTTCATCATCTTTCGCCAGTTTCCCGTTACTGTTCAGTTCGGCCGGGTGCAGGTGCAAACGGTTGACTTTGGTATGTTCCCCGATATCGGCCGACGCACCCCGCGGTTGATCAAAAGTTTTTTTACTAATGCTGACGCTTCCCTTTGGACCGAATACATCTTTAACAAAATATGCCTGTTCACTGATCATCGGCCCCCATCCCGATTCATACCAGCCCACGGATCCATCATCAAAAACTACCTGTAATTGCCCATAATTATACATACCAGGCTTCAATTCATCTGTCAATCTTGCCCCGATGGCATGAACATGTGTTGGCCGGGCTTCAGTCATCTGACACATCACATCTACATAATGTACGCCACAATCAACTATTGGGGACATTGCTTCCATAATACTTTTATGTACGTCCCATTCACTGCCGGTACTCTGCTGATTGAGATTCATTCGCATCACGAGTGGTTTACCGAGTTCTTTCGCATATCCAATAAATTTTTGCCATCCGGGATGATGTCTGAGAATATATCCGACAACTACTTTTTTACCAGTATCTTCTGCTGCCCGGACAACAGCTTCAGCATCTTCTACGGTCTCGGCAATCGGTTTTTCTACAAAAACATGAGCCCCAGCCTCAAGAGCTTTTATCGTGTATTCCGCATGGGTTGACGGGTACGTACTGATGCAAACCGCATCCGGCTGGGTTTCACTCAGGGCCTGGAGATAGTCCCCAAACGTTGGTAATCCTCCCAGTTCTTTCGACAGACGGTTCCGGCTATCCGGTCTGCGGCTAACCAGCCCGGCAATCTTAAAACCTTCCAGTTTGTGATAAGCCCGGGCATGAGAAGTTCCCATATTGCCGCAACCGACAACCAATACATCTATTTTTTTCTTCACCATTTTTCAAATTTTTCATTTGCTTTAAATTCTACCGGATGATAGTAGCTAACCGGTAGAGATTCAATGAATATCTCCTGAAAAGTGCCGCCTATTTATGTATGATCCTGTTTCTTTGAGTCGATTTCTGATGGCAATGTATGCCGGTTTGCAGCCAGCTGACAGACTCAAAAACGAATCTCCTGTTTATTTTTGTATCTTCCGAAAAACTGAATCTCCGGAGGCTTATACACAAAAGTCCTAACTTCATGAACTAAACCGAATACTAATTATGTCAGATAATACTTTCACCCGTAAAGAATTTTTGATAGGAAGTGGTGCAATCGCAGCCGGAATAGCAGTCCCCGGTTGTTCTGCACCAGAAACGGATAATTCTGCCGACCGTTTTCAAAATGGAAGAAGTCCATGGCCTATTTCCATTGATACGGCTACGATTCGCCCCGCTGAATCTATTGAGGAAAAAGTACGCATTGCCGGTGAAGCAGGATACGATGGTTTTGAGCCGTGGGAAGGCGAGCTGAATGAATACGAAGAAAACGGTGGAGATCTGCGCGAGTTAAACCAAATGATACGGGATTATGGGATGGACGTTCCAAATGTTGTTGCGCTATGGAACGCAATTCCAACTACACAGGAAGAATGGGAAGATGTACAGGAAGAACATCGGGAGCGATTCAGACAATCATCTGAAATAGGAGCCACATATATACAAGCAGTTCTTACACCGGCAAGGGAATGGGATGAATTTAACCTGTACTGGGCAGCCGAACGTTTCCATGATTTACTGGTTATGGGGATTAATGATTACAATGTTATACCGGCATTGAATTTTCTTCAGTTCCTGCCCCACAATCAAAAAATTGGCCAGGCTTCTGCTATTGCACTGAATGCCGATCATGAAAGTGCCAAAATAATACCGGACACCTTCCATATGTATACAGGAGGGTCCGGATGGAATGGCCTCAAGCATCTTCAGGGACATTTTATTGCGAACTTTCAGATCAATGATGTACCAGTCAATCCGCCAAGAGAAGAACTGGAAGATGAGCATCGTATTTATCCTGGTGATGGTATATTTCCGCTTACACAAATTTTGCAGGACTTAAAATCGATTGGCTTTACTGACTCTGTGTCACTGCAACTGTTCAATCCGGATTACTGGGAGCAGGATCTTCTCGAAGTTGCCCGAACCGGATTAGAAAAAACGCTTGAAGTTATTGAACAGGCCGGTGTATAACGGTCAGACACGAAACTATACTAATCAATTTGACAGTGCGGAACAGGCCAAATCTATTCGTTGATCGATCGTTAATTAGTTCTAATTGTACTTGTCAAATTAGATTTCTAATAAAATTTTAATTTTACCCTTCTTATCTGGAAATATTAAATAATTGATTTTATATAACTTATCAATTATTAAAAAACCGGCAAACTCCCCTTCTCTGTTTTTTAGGCCTAACAGGGTCATTCTGCAGGCAAGAATTAGAAATTCCAAATATGGAATGAATAACAAAGTGTATTACTTTTCTACTACAGAATAACCGGTGTATTACTTTAAAAAGTTAAATATGCCGAATTTATCATCTATCTGATAAAAGATAGTTCAAATATTCTATTGCAATCTGGATATATAGATTCCTGCTGAATAAAAAATAAAATTATCATGAAAAAAATAACGAATAGAGTTTTACAGACACTTACTTTGTGTTTAGTCCTTCTCGTCGTTCTGGGCAGTACAGATCTTGTGTATGCTCAGTTTGAATTTGAAGAAGAAGATTATCGCAAATTCAGTATTTCGGTACAGGGAGGCACCACATTTGGAAACGACGATTCCGGTTTACGATTTCTAAGGAGTAATTTAAATACAATGACTGCACAAACATACAATTTTGGTGGCGGTGCAGAATATGCCATTACTCCATTCTGGTCACTTGGGCTGGGATACAGGTACATCAATGTCGAAGGGGAAGCTGGTACATTTGAAACGGATATACATTCGATCGGGCTGAATAGCTATTTTAATTTTAACCGATTTTACCGGAGTTCTTCTATATCCGATTATCTGAATCCTTATTTGACGCTTGGTGTTGGCCGTGATTTTTATACCTATGAGTCTGCAGATCAAAGCGTGTCAAAGAATGAAATGCATTTACGTGCTGGACTCGGCTTAGCACTCACCCTCTCAAATACATTTGAAGTATTCGGGCAGTACGACCAGTATGCCGGTTCAAACAGCTTTGATAATATCCGAACCGGTTTCCCTGCCGATATGATTGGTACAGCTACCGGTGGAATCCGAATTTATTTTGGAGGGGCTGCTCAAAAACCCTATTCCAAGGCACCACCTCTGATATCTCTTAGCCAGTCAGAGGTCAGGGAGTACCGGCAAAATAGCGAGAGAATTCCTGGTATGGAAGAACAGATCAGTGCAAAAGATGAAGAAATCAACCGGCTCCGGGATCAGATTGCGGCTCTGGAAGATGAGCATCAAAACGAGCTCAATGAATTGTATGCCGAATTAAATCAGAAGAACGAGAATTTACTTCGGCTGGAAAGCGAGGTCAGTGATCTTCAATCCGAACTGGATGAAGCCGAATTGGCCCTGGAAACCGGATTAACACAACAATTGTCTGCCGGTCATTATGTTCAGTTTTTTGCGGCATTTTCAGAGAATTCTGCTCAATCGGCCAGACAGGTTGCCATCTCCATGTTAAACGGTGTGATTGACAATCCGGAGCAGAAAGTGATAATCACGCGCCGTCAACAGTATTACGAAGTTCGAATCGGGGTATTTGACCAGTATACAAATGCAGACCAGGTTCTTGATATCCTTGATGATACTTTTGAGGATGCATTTGTCGTCACTTTCGCACGCCCGGTAAATCTCGAAGATAGATACAGAGATATACAGGTTACAAACCGGATATCTGCTGATTTACAAGAATAAGGTTGTCTTGATTTTAGCCTCCTGATCCGCCGGCCAAGGGTATTTAATACCGGCTGGCGGATTTTTTTTACTTTTTTCCGAAGAACTCATTTGATTCCATGCTGTAAATTGGCAATGAATAACGCCCTTTTGGCGATTCAACCGGTCCGGATCCTTACCGTATGAATCAAACCAATTGATTCACTACCTATAAACTGCTACATGTGCAACCCTGGACTCACTCATTGAAACACTACCGGGCACACTCCAGGTTTACACTTTCTTCTCAACTCAATGGATTAAGATGAACTTCCACATGTTTTACCAGTGAACGATCATGGATAAAGCGGGTTACCTGGTCGATCTCATCCCTAAAATAATGATCCGTTGAAGCATGAGGAATGGTTTCCCTGATCAACCGGTGAGCGAGTTCAACTCCTTTCCCGGGCCGAAGCGGTTTACGAAAATCCAGTGCCTGTGCAGCTGTAAATAATTCCACCCCAAGAACCTGTTCAACATTTTCATAGACTCTTAAGAGGTGAAGAGCACCGATGCTGCCCATACTTACATGGTCTTCCTGGCCCTGACTTGTTGGAATAGAATCGACTGATGAAGGATGGCACAATACTTTATTTTCAGAAACAAGTGCAGCAGCCGTATACTGGGGAATCATAAATCCGGAATTGATACCGGTTTCTTCCATCAACAGGTTCGGCAGCCCGTCGTGTCCCTCCAACAACAGATAAGTTCTTCTTTCCGAAATATTTGCAATTTCTGCCAATGCAATTTTTGCAAAATCGATTACCTGTGCCAACGGCTGGCCGTGAAAATTCCCTCCGCTCAGGATATCGCCATCTGAAAAAACAAGGGGGTTATCAGTGATCGAATTCAACTCGGTTTCCAAAACGGAAGAAGCATGGCGCAAGGAATCGCGACTGGCGCCATGAACCTGCGGTACACATCGCAAACAATACGGGTCCTGAACCTTTCCGCAATGTCTGTGCGATTCCAGTATTTCACTTTCAACAAGCAGGCTTCGAATATTGCGTGCCGATTCAATCTGTCCCTGATGAGGCCGAAGCCGCTGAATTCTCTCGTCAAATGGAGTCAGGCTTCCCTGGAGAGCTTCCAGACTCATTGCTGAAATAAGGTCAGCCGCTTTCAATAAATGCAGTGATTGCTCAAGTACAAAAGCCGCATAGGCAGCCATCAGTTGAGTACCATTGATAAGTGACAAACCATCTTTCGGTCTCAGGTCAATAGGTTCAAGCCCCTCGTGTTCAAGTGCCTTCGCTGCAGGAATCGTCTGTTTTCCATCTTCACTCCAGAAGCTGCCCAGGCCCAATAGTGGAAGCGACATGTGAGCCAATGGAGCCAAGTCTCCAGAAGCACCCACACTTCCTTTTTCAGGAATCGCCGGCACCAGGTTTTTTTCATCAAAAAGCAGCAACCTGTCAAATGTTTCTTCCGAAATCCCCGAGTATCCCAAACCCAATGAATGAATTTTTATTTGAAGCATTAAAGCTGAGATTGCCTTGGGTACGAGGTTTCCAACTCCAACTGAGTGTGAAAGAATCAGATTACGTTGAAGCTGCTTCAAATCCTCCCCGCCAATCCGTTTGTTAGCAAGTATCCCAAAACCGGTATTGATTCCGTAATAAACATTTCCATCGTTTAATGCATGCTCAATGATTTTTCTTGACCGTCTGAGTTTTGTCTTGTTGATACGAAACTCATCAAGGCTGCTCTTCAGATCTTCATAAAGATTTGAAATCGTGATGCGGTGCATAAGGATTTAAACGGTTGATATAATATTATGTCTGCAGGAATAAACTGGTCAAATTCAGAATAAAACGGCCTGAAAATATTTCTAATGTCAAACATGTTAACGATTTTATTTTGAAAAAGATTTGAAGTTAAAACTGAAAGAGGCGATTATTCCTATTCTTGCGGAATTAATGTTTAATACAATTAAAGGATAGATTTCATGGCTAACATCAACAAGATAAAAGGAACAATTGGAATTTTAACGGGCGGTGGTGATGTTCCGGGGCTGAATCCGGCTATACGTGGTGTTACGATTCGTGCTCTCCGCGAGGGATATCGTGTGATAGGTATTCGCCGCGGCTGGGGAGGGGCCATCGATATTATTCGTAACAAGGATGCAGACAATAATGAAAATTACAGAGAATTAAGTGAAGATGTGGTCAACCGGGCTGCCCGAACCGGTGGTACTTTTTTACATACCTCCAGAACCAACCCAAGCAGGGTCAGTAAAAATGATGTTCCGGAACACCTCAGGGAAAAGTATAAGAGTGATTCGAATGATTTGACTCCTGAAGTACTAAAAAACCTGGATTATCTGGGTATTGATACACTTGTGCCGATCGGCGGAGATGATACATTGAGTTACGGTGTTCGTTTACATCAAGAAGGATTTAATGTGGTCGCTATTCCGAAAACAATGGATAATGATGTGCCTGGAACGGACTATTGTATCGGATTCAGTACATGTGTAAGTCGAACCATCCAGCTTGCCAACAGCCTGAGGACACCTGCCGGTTCACATGAACGTTTCCTGGTCATGGAAGTTTTTGGAAGATATGCCGGATTTACCGCTATGTTGCCGACAATGGCCGGGGCAGCTGACCGATGTGTAATACCGGAGCATAAGTTTGATGTTGAACACCTGACCGAACTTATGGTTTATGACCGTGCCCGAAATCCAAGCCGTTACTCTATGGTTTTGATCTCGGAAGGGGCGATGTTTGAGGGAGGTGAAATGATTTATGAAGACTCGACTACGGATGCTTACGGACATAAAAAACTGGGAGGAATCGGAGATCTTGTATCTGACAAACTCAAGGAACTTTCACCAAAGTATAACAACGGTCGCCAGATAAATACCGTCAATCAGAAATTAGGCTACATGGTACGGGGTGGAGATCCCGATGCCATTGATTCAATTGCACCGATGGCCTATGGTAACCTGGCACTTGACCTGATTCTTCAGGGTGTTTCCGGACGTTTGGTTGTGCTGAACAATGGCCGTTACGGAAATGTCCCTATAGATATTGTCACCAGCCGGAGTAAAGTAATAGATGTAGATAAACACTATAACACCGATCGACTGAGGCCATTCTATAAAAGCTTTGAAAATCAGCCACTCTTTATAATGGCCAGTCAGGCTGATCCATAAGCTAATCTGCCTGTAGAATAAACTGAAACCTCCGGGGATAAAAAATT
>SLOU01000275.1 GCA_007132385.1 Balneolaceae bacterium
AAACCTATGAACATGTATCCCCTGAAAGTGTTGGAAATCAGCGCAGGGTACTGGTCTCCGATCTCTCCGGTAAAAGCAACGTACATTATAAATCGGACGAACTCGGTATCAAACTCGGCAGCAAAAGTGACCGTGTCCCGGATATTGTGAACAAACTGAAAGAGCTTGAAAATAAAGGATTTCAGTTTGAGGCGGCTGAAGCCTCTTTTGAACTGCTGGTCAAAAAAATGACCGATTCCTGGGAAGAGTTTTTCAAACTGGAAGGTTTCCGGGTCATTGTTGAAAAAAATGCCGCCGGAGACGCCCGCTCCGAAGCGACCATCCGGCTTAACTGCAATGGCAACATCGAACACAGTGCAGCCGAAGGCAATGGGCCGGTTCATGCCCTGGATACCGCCCTGCGAAAGGCTTTGACCAAATTCTACCCGGAAATTGCCGATGTCTACCTGCAGGATTTTAAAGTAAGGGTACTCAATGAAAAAGACGGTACCGGGGCCGGTGTGCGCGTTTTGATCGATTCCGGCCAAAATGGGGAAACCTGGAGTACCGTCGGTGTATCACAGAATATTCTCGATGCAAGCTGGCAGGCACTCAGCGACAGTGTAAACTATTATCTGCTAAACCATAATGGAAGCCGGAAAATAGAAGACAATGAAGAAGAAATACACGCAGAAACTTAAATCAAACCCTCAAACCTAAAATCTGCTTTTTTAACACCAACTGGACAAAGAACAACACAACCATGGAAAACCAAATTCACATATTCGACACCACTCTCAGGGACGGTGAACAGTCTCCCGGATTCAGTATGAATAAATCCGAAAAGTTGAGAATGGCCCTGCAACTACAGGAGTTGAATGTCGATGTTATCGAAGCTGGTTTTCCGATTGCATCCGATGGTGATTTTGAGACGGTTAAGGAGATTGGCAAAACGATAACGGGCAGTACTATAGCAGCCCTGAGCAGAACATCGAAGGGTGATATCATACGGGCCGCAGAAGCTCTTGAAAATGCTAATAAGCCCAGAATTCATACGTTTATCGCTACCTCCGACATCCATATGAAATTCAAATTGAAAAAATCGCGTGATGAAGTTCTCGAATCTGCAATTAAAGGCGTTGAACTTGCGCGCAGTTACTGCGACGAAGTGGAATTTTCAGCAGAAGATGCCTCAAGAAGCGAACCGGAATTTCTTTACGAAGTATTCGAAGCTGTTATTGAAGCGGGTGCATCCATCATCAACGTACCCGATACGGTTGGTTATGCCCTTCCCTGGGAATACGGACAGTTGATCAAAGGCATCAAGACAAATGTACCGAATATCGACCGGGCTATTGTAAGTGTGCACTGCCACAACGACCTCGGGCTTGCGGTTGCAAATTCATTGGAAGCGATCCGCAATGGCGCTCAGCAAATTGAATGTACAATCAACGGAATCGGTGAACGGGCAGGGAATGCTTCTCTGGAGGAACTGGTTATGGCAATCACAACCCGGCAACACGACTTTTCGCAATCAACCCGGATTAAGACATCGGAAATCAGTGCTTCCAGCAAACTGCTGGCAGAGATCACCGGGCATGGCGTGCAGCCTAACAAGGCGATTGTCGGTGCCAATGCGTTTGCCCATGAAGCCGGAATTCACCAGCACGGTGTACTGAACAACCCGTTAACATACGAAATCATGACCCCGGAATCGGTGGGGCTGACATGCAACCGGATTGTCCTGGGTAAGCATTCGGGCAGATTTGCGCTGAGCAAGAAACTTGAAAATCTCGGCTACAACGTAAGCAGGGATGAGCTTAATCAGATCTACCTGAATTTCACCAAACTGGCCGATGAAAAGAAGGTGATACATGACAGCGATCTGAGGAACCTAGTTGCCGACGTGATGCCGCATAAAAAAGTTTCCGGCGATTCAACCATATCGCGTTCCTGACCAACAGGATGGCATCTCGGATTTTTGGACAGCATCATGAAAAAAAGCAATGAATTTTCATTATCCGAGCTTGCAGCTATAAAAGTTGTGAGCGGTTTTAATATCCAATTTTTAATTAAAAGTAAGCAAAAAAGAACAGGTACCTGATATTATGGGAATGACATTAACAGAAAAAATCCTTGCCAATCACAGTGGCAACAAGCAGGTGAAACCCGGAGACAATGTCTGGGTGGATGTAGACGTACTTATGACACACGACGTATGCGGACCGCCGGCGATTTCCATTTTTGAAAAGGAATTTGGCGAAGGAGCAAGAGTCTGGGATCCGGAAAAAATGGTCATTATTCCCGATCATTATATTTTCACAAAAGATAAATATGCCAATCGAAACGTCGATATTCTCCGGGCATTTGCTGCCGATCAGAACTTGCCAAACTACTACGATGTAGGCACGGATCGCTATAAAGGAGTATGCCATATCGCCCTGCCCGAAGAAGGTTTTACAAGGCCGGGCGAGGTACTGTTCGGAACCGATTCTCATACCTGTACGGCAGGTGCTTTTGGACAGTTTGCAACCGGAATTGGGAACACAGACGCCGCTTTTATTATGGGAACCGGCAAGCTTTGGGTGAAAGTGCCCGAAACGATGCGCTTTGTATTCGACGGAGACCGGCTTCCTCCCTACCTGATGGCTAAGGATATTATCCTCCAGATTATCGGGGATATCGGGGTTGATGGCGCCACCTACCGTACAATGGAATTTTCAGGTCCGGGCCTCAAGACGATGAATATTGAAGACCGGATGACACTGACCAACATGGTGATTGAGGCAGGTGGTAAAAACGGGGTGGTTGAGCCGGATGAAATAACCGAAGAATATGTCAGAAAACGAACAGACAAACCCTTTACAGCCGTTTACAGCGATCCCGATGCTAACTATCACAGCACCCGACGCTACAACTTGGAAGAGATGGTACCGATGGTCGCCAAACCACACAGTCCGGACAACAAAGCTACTGCCGAAGAGCTGGAAGGCACCGAACTTACCCGGGCCTATATCGGATCCTGTACCGGCGGAAAGCTGACTGACTTTATTGCGGCAGCAGAGATTATAAACGGTAATTCACTTAAACTGGATACCTATATTGTTCCCGCGACAACCGAAATTGCACGCGGACTTGAAACGGAGAGATTCAACGGAAAAACCCTTCTTCAGGTGTTTAAAGATGCCGGTTGCAAAATCGGGCGTGCTTCCTGTGCGGCTTGTCTCGGTGGGCCTGAAGATACTTTCGGGCGGTTGAATAGCGATGAAATCTGTATTTCAAGTACAAACCGAAACTATCCGGGCCGGATGGGATCCAAACAGGCACAGGTTTACCTGGCATCCCCGTATACCGTTGCAGCATCTGCTGTGACTGGCAAGATTACAGACCCGCGGGTTTTCATACAGGAAACTATCATCTGACCGACGATTTTATAATATACCGGAGGAACACCGGAGGTTTACCTTTTGCGGGCCTATTATGACTTTTCAGGCTGGCATGGATGCGCCTCCCGTTATTAACTACACTAAAGCTCCATACTTAAAACTCTAAAATCAAATATTGTAATATTTCGATGATCAAAGGAAAAGCGTTTGTATTAGGCAAAAACATCGATACCGACCAGATTATACCGGCTGCGCACCTTGTCTACAGCCTCGAAGATCCGGAAGAAAGAAAATTTTATGGCCGCTATGCCCTCTCCGGTGTTCCGTCCGAACAATCGGGTTTGCCCGAAGGAGGGATCCCGCTGGTTCCTGAGGATAAGTTTGAAACCGAATTCACTATTATCATAGGCGGCCCCAATTTTGGATGCGGCTCTTCGCGTGAGCATGCCCCTGCGGCTCTTCAAATCGCAGGAATCAGGGCGATTGTATCTCCCGGTTATGCCCGTATTTTTTACCGTAATTCGGTGGACGGTGGATTCGTGGTGCCCTACGAAAGCTTTGAGGATCTCAGTTCCAAGGTAAAAACCGGTGATGAGCTCGAGATTGACCGGGAAAAGAGGGAAATTCGTAATCTGACACAGGATGAAAGCTACCCAATCAAGGAACTGGGCAGTGTAGCCGATATCATCAATGCGGGCGGCATCTTCGCATATGCCCGGGAACAGGGGATGATGTAATAATGAACAAAGACAACCAAATAAAAAAAATTATAACCTTGCCGGGTGATGGAATCGGCCCGGAAGTAGTCGACGGTGCACTAACTATCTTACGGGAAGTTTGCAGCCATCATAACACGGAATTGCAAGTTGAGTCTTTCCCCTTCGGAGGGGCCTCTATTGACAAACACGGAACTCCCGCCACGGAAGAAGCTATTGAGGCATGCAAATCTTCCGATGCAGTACTTCTTGGAGCTGTTGGAGGTGAAAAATGGGATCATCTTACCGGGGCCGACCGACCCGAATCGGGGCTTTTGCGAATAAGAAGTGAACTGGGGGTATATGCCAATTTCCGGCCTGTAAGGGTTTACCCCGAACTGGCTCATGCCTCAACTCTGAAATCGAGCATCATAAGCGGAGTCGATATCCTGATTGTGCGTGAACTCACCGGGGGAATTTATTTTGGACAACCACGGGAAACCAACCTCGATGCCGAAGATCCCTATTCATTTGACACGATGAGATATCACCGCTCCGAGATCATCCGGGTTACCAAAAAAGCATTTGATGCAGCCCGAAAACGGGATGGGCGTGTCTGTTCTGTTGATAAAGCGAATGTTTTGGGCAGTTCGAGATTTTGGCGGGATATCGTCAAATCATATGCTGAACAAAATGAAACCGGCATTGAGCTGACTCACATGCTGGTTGATAACTGCGCTATGCAATTGATACGCGACCCCGGTCAGTTCGATGTAATTCTCACGGCAAACCTGTTTGGAGATATACTGAGCGACGAAGCTGCCATGCTGACCGGCTCGATCGGTATGCTTCCTTCGGCCAGTCTGGGCGACGGACCCGGCTTGTATGAACCGGTACATGGTTCTGCCCCGGACATCACCGGGCAAAACAAGGCCAATCCCCTGGCAACCATCGCTTCGGCGGCACTGATGTGCCGGTATTCACTTCAACTGGAAGAAGCTGCCACTAAAATCGAACAGGCGATAGAAAATACCCTGAAAAAAGGCTTCAGAACCGGTGATATATTTACCGATTCCAGCAATGAACTGCTGGTCGGTACCGATGAAATGTGTGAGCAGGTACTGTCTTCACTTCAGCAGAAGTCAGGCCAGCCTGCAAACCAATGAACATAAGGCTAAGGGCAACTTTGAATCCGCCAGCAGGTAACTATTACTAAACAGCGGGTTCAGAGTATTGCTCATCTTTTACCGTTGGATATCCGCGAATGGCTAATCCCAAACCATGAGATATTAACCGCATTTCGAGATATTGCCATTATTGTGGAATCATACATAATTAGATACACAACTGTTACCCCTTTTAAAAAACCTCCAAATCAGTGATTGGCTCCCATAAAATCTTTCAGCTGAACCGTTGCCGGATTTCTCTCTTCACAAAACTGCAACGAATCCAGCCTTCACGTTTATGTCAGAAAGTTTGTACTTTGCATCTCCAAAAACTGCAGACGATCAAATCAAATTTATTTTATGAAAATTACTATTGATAAGCTGGATGCCGACCTTCATATGGAGGCTGCCAATGAAACTGGTGGTAAAATCAGAATGGACGGTACCCGCTCCATAGAAGGACTTGAGGGTGGAATGAGTCCGATGCAGCTTCTGCTTGCCGCCGCCGGGGGCTGCAGTACGATCGATATTATCAATATCCTCAAAAAACAGCGCCAGGACCTGAAATCAATTCGGGTTGATGTCGATGGAGATCGCCAAAAAGTCAACACCTATTCTGAGTTCAAGAAAATTCACATGCATTACAAACTTGTCGGTGACCTGGATCCCGGTAAAGTAGAAAAAGCGATTGAACTGTCGGTAGGCAAGTATTGCTCGGTATCAAAAATTTTGGAAAAAACGTCCAACATTACATATAGTTTCGAGATCGATTCATAGTCTTTTTATGAAATAAAATCATACTGAAAGTTCCAGTCCCTGACCAGAAATTTTTATTTGTATTCCATCCATGAAAAAAAAGAAATTCGAAACAAACGCCATCCGGATTCAAACACCTACTACTGACGAACGTGAGCATTCCACACCGCTTTACATGACTTCCAGTTTCGTTTTTGATTCTGCCGAGCAGGCCCGTGCCCTGTTTGCTAGAGAGGTGGAAGGCAACGTCTACAGCCGCTATTCAAATCCCAACACCGATGAATTCATTTCCAAAATATGCTCCATGGAAGGTGCCGAATCCGGGGTTGCCACTTCATCGGGAATGGCGGCTGTTTTTTCCAGCCTGGCATCCCTGCTCGACCAGGGGGATCATATACTTGCAGCCCGTTCCCTTTTCGGCTCCACACACCAGATTCTTAGTCAGATCCTCCCACGATGGGGCATCAATTTCACCTATGCCGATGTCTATGATACCGGCTCATGGGAGAGCCTGATCCAGGATAATACACGTGTGCTGTTCCTTGAAACTCCCTCGAATCCCGGACTCGACCTGATTGACCTTGAATGGGCCGGTACACTTGCCAAAAAACACGGACTTATTTACATGGTCGACAACTGTTTTGCAACTCCTTACCTGCAACGACCTATGGAATACGGGTGTGATGTGATCATCCACTCGGCCACGAAGTTTATAGACGGACAGGGAAGAGCTATCGGGGGAATAATAGCCGGCAAGGAAAGATATATTGAAGAAGTTGCTTTTTTTACAAGAAATACCGGGCCGGCACTCTCCCCGTTTAACGCCTGGTTATTCAGCAAAAGTTTGGAAACCTTGTCGGTGCGTATGGATCGACATTGCGACAATGCAGAAACTCTTGCAGATTACCTGGCGGATCATCCCAAGGTAAACCGGGTTAAATACCCGTTCCATAAAGATCACCCACAGCTCGAACTGGCTAAAAAACAGATGAAGAGAGGCGGTGGCGTAGTCTGCTTTGAAATCCAGGGTGGATACGATAAAGCCAAAAACTTTATCGACAAAACGAAAATGTTATCGAGGTCGGCCAACCTGGGCGATACACGGTCGATCGTGACGCACCCGGCGTCAACCACCCACTCAAAACTTACCGATGAAGAGCGTCAGGCAGTCGGAATCACCCCCGGTTTGATCCGGATAGCAGTAGGCCTGGAAGCCGCTGAGGATATTCTCACGGATGTAGAACAGGCACTCAAAGCATAGTACGTTTACAGGGGCAGGAATCAGGATACATGTCTCTGGATGCAGAGAATGTGACTTCCCACCTGCAACCCGGATGCCTTAATCTTACCTGTATCTTGCATCCTGAATCCGGCATCCCGTATCTTGCCAGTATGAATAAGAACCGAAATCATACCGGAGATATTTATACCGCGAGATGATAAAACCGATCGAAAACGCTCCTGGGCCGAACCCTATAAAATCAAAATGGTAGAACCGGTCCGGAAGACAACCCGGAAGCAAAGTCTGAACTATATACGTGAAGCGGGTTACAACACGTTTTTACTCAGATCCCGTGACGTTTACATCGATCTGCTCACTGACAGCGGTACGTCTGCCATGAGCGATCGTCAGTGGGCCGGCATGATGATGGGCGACGAGGCCTACGCCGGTAGTGAAAATTTTTATCAACTGGAAGAAACGGTTCGATTGTACTATGGATACAAATACATGGAGCCAACACACCAGGGCAGAGCTGCCGAACACATTATTTCCAAACTACTTATCTGCCAGGGCGATATCATACCCGGTAACATCTATTTTACAACGACCAAACTGCACCATGAGCTTGCTGGCGGTGCATTTGAAGATGTAATCATTGAAAAAGCGCATGATCCGGAAGTGTTTGACAAAGCCAGGAACATGGTCGTAGTCTACGAAGGCTTACACACCTACGGCGGTATGGCTGGACGTGATATGGAAGCCCTGTCGATCGGTATTTCCGAATCGGTGAATGAGGTATATACCGGCCGTCAGGATGTCAACGGGCTTCGCTTTGTTTATGAACCCGAATACCTCAGGTTTTTCCAATCTCGGTTTGAACCGATGGAATAGGCCTGCATTTCCCTTTCATGCTTTTTTAAATTGATTTATAGCTCTTCTCGTTTATCTTTATCTTTATCTTAAAAATAAATCCTGACTCTGATTACAAATCTATGAAATGGCTACGATCCCTCATTTTCATTTTCCTTTTTCCGATGATTCTCACGATTACCGTAGCTTGCGGTGATG
>SLOU01000082.1 GCA_007132385.1 Balneolaceae bacterium
GTGGAGGAAAGCAGAGGAGAAAAGGGTTATCCTCTTTGCCAGTTCCTTCAAGAAGAACCAGATATACTTCTCTGAGCATACGTAAAATACGATCTTTCAGCTCCCTGGTTGCCATGCGGGTAAAAGTGACAACCAACAATTTGTCAATCGAGACCTTTTCTTCCAGGATTAGTCGAATAACCAGCCCTGTAATCGTATATGTTTTTCCGGTTCCGGCACTTGCCTCAATGATCATTCTCGGACGGATCCCGGATTCAAATATTGAAAATGATTTTAGCTCCATAACTAAATCTCCTCCATGTGTTGAATCAACGGTGTATAAAGGAGGTCAGCACTCCGGATCAAATCATCAGGATCAAGTTCTGGTTCCGTACCGCTCAATAATTGAATATATGGATCCTGACTCTCTGTAAAGTTGCTATACTCATTATTCCAGGTTTTTAAAGCTGCATTCATTGCATTCTCTTGATCCCCGTCTTTACTAATACTTTTCTGATAAGCATATCCACTGTCTATATATAGGTTGACTGGATTCGATATCCCGGAACGGTAACACTCCAACAGATTCGCATACAAATCGACTGCATTTTCTGCGTATCTGAAACGTACCCATTTCTGATCATCGGATCTGTATCCTGTAAATACTGTCGTTGACAGCCCGGGATTATCTGTATGAATGCAAATAGTCAGATGCCGGATCCAGCTTTTCAACATTCTTTTTCCCGATTCTTTTGATGGATGTAAATCAAGTAAAGCCGGTTCTGAATAAGACTGAATGCTTCCGCTTATCCTGAATTTTCTTAACGGCAGATCTATTTGTATACGATTTAATTCCGGTAAAAATCCTCTGCTATGAATTTCTTCCATTGCCTGCCGGACCGATGTTATCATTTCAGCGAGCTTTCTTCTTCCCGGCCAGCCCGCCGGGAGTTGGCCCGACCGAAGCAGTAATCGTTCAATCGCTTCATTTTCATACCCCTGTATGACCCAGCCAAAAAGATGCTGAAACAAAATATACCTGCTCAAACCATCCAGGCTGAACTCCATTCCCTCTTCCTTCCTGTAGTCAGGTAGCCGGATATTTAAACGCTCTGAAAAAAATGACTTAACCGGATTACTGAAAAAGTTCTCAATGCTGTTTAACGATAAATTTCCCGATTCAAACGATTCATCATCCGGAATCGGCTCATCAACTATCCAGCCATCTATTTTTTCCGCATGTTGTATAAGGTCAGCAGCCTCCAGGTATGCAGAAGAGTAAGAACCAGGCCCCGATCTTTTAAAATAGGATGAAGAAAATCCATTAAGTTTTTGGTTGACAGTAAAGTCACCTTTAGATTCAGTTGTTATACTTTCAAGAAAGGAAATCCACTTGTACAATATCGGAGAAGGTGGCAGTGGTTCATTATCTTTGATGCTTTTACCAATAAAACTGCTGTAATGTCTTTGTCCGGCAGATAAAATCGATTCAAGAAAAAGATTTCTGTCTTCTTTCTTCCGGTCTCTTTCACCCGGTAAAGGATCCGATGCCATAAGATCAAATTCAGGCCGCCTGGATTGTCGCGGAAAATGTTCATCATTGAGTCCAATTGTTGCAATGATTTTAAACGGGATACTGCGTGCAGGGACCATAGACTGAAATTGAACTCCTCTGGAATATGACCCGGTAACTGAAATACTTGCTTCAAGTTTTTCAATAACTCTAAGGCGGATAAGTTCGAAACTGATTTTTGCAGGGAATCCGCCGGTTTTGATTTCATCTGATATTCGGTTGATCCTTTTATATAGTTGTTCGATATCCGTTTCATAATCTCTTTCTTCGGGAAAAAGATCATCAACCCATTTCAGCAGGATCATTTTCCATCCTTCCGCCGATTGATCCAATTTACTCAGATTTCTGGCCTGGCCAAGCAGATCCATAAAATAACACAATTCAGCCCATAACTTTTTGTCATCGGAAGACTCCACTCCTGCAAATAGAAGTTTTTCTTTATGAATTTCACCGGGCTGAGTTGCCATTAATTGGCCCAGCCAGCCACGTTGGGAAGCTCCTTCCCATGTGTGCTGGTTATCATCGTTCAAATCAAACTCTTTTCTGTGTTCTGCATCGATCCCCCAGAGAACCCTGTTTTCATCCAGCCACCCTGAAATTTTTCGAATGTCCGTATCCGAGAGTTTAAATTTATCAGACACTGACCGGTTTTTGAGAAAATCAACAATATCATTTTTATAAAATCTTGATGATAGCAACTGGATGAATTGAACGAACGCCCGGTGAAGATCCGTTTGGCCTGACGAAGTCCCTGTTGGCAGTTGAAATGGAATTGTCGGGATTCCATCTTCCTCCGTTCCGAAAACCGCCTCAATATAGGGTGAGTAGGCTTGGAGATCGGGAGTAACAACGAGTATATCATCCGGTGTTATCCCATTTTCATTTGAAAATATCCCAACAAGATAATTTTTCAGTGTTTCCACTTCCCGAAGTGGACTATGGCAGCTATGCACTTCTATCGATGAATCTCTGTTATAAAAATCAGGTGTGGGAGTGTTGCTGAAAATCGAAGATTTTATCGACTCAAGAAGTGTTTTTGATTCACTGTTTGAAGCAGTTTCAAGTTCTGTGAATTGATACGATTTTTGATGCTGAGCTGCTAACCTGTTTTGAATTTGATGGATCTCCACCTGTTGATCACCCAATTCCTGCAGAATTTCATTTTCCAGGTTTTGATGGTGAATGCCGTATGCACCCTGTAAACAGGAAAGGTGGTAATGGTAAATATCCACAAAGTAGCTCATCTGCCGGATGGATTTGTGAATAGGCCCTGGTAATAAACCCGGATTAAAAATATAAAATGAGGATTCAGTGGGCCATTGTTCAGAATCTGCCTGACTAAGAGCCTCATTGAATATCTTTGCCCTGCTGTTCCGGGCTTCCGGTTCACCACTATTTTTCCAATGTTCAATAAGAAATTTCCAGAGTACTCCCTGCCAACGATTCGTCCCTGCCGGGAAATCCCCCTTTTCCCACTGCATCAGCATACCCGGCCTGTACATCTGGTACTCATCAAATACGGTACTGATTTTCACAGCAAGCTGGTAAATATAAATCTCATTGAATCCGGGTTGTTTTTCAAGGTAATCGTTTAATTCAGGTAGCTGTTCAAGCTTGTCGGGTTCACGTAAAATATAAAAAACAGACCAGCACATCGGTTGTAAATCAGATGGCAAAAGCCCGGGAAGATCGGGTTTTATATTACGGACCTGGCTCCAAAACCACTCCGAAGGCAATTTATAGTCAAGATTAGCAGCGATGCCCAGGCGTTCAGCCAGCCGGGGTGTCAGCCAATTTGCCATGTCACGATTGGGAACAATAACAACTACCGGTTTGAGGGGATCGTCCGGTCTATTCTTTGCAATACTGCCGGCCAGAATATCAGCCAAAAGTTTCAGATTTTTACTTTGAATGAACTTGTACATTCAAAATCGATTTTTATTGCAGATTTCAGCGTAAAAGTTAAAGCTGAGAATAAAATAACAGAATTCGGTGACAAAGTATGTCACCCTTCCATGCATGAAACCGTTGGGTCCGGTCACATTATAAAAAATCTGTTTTTGGTCTGGGCAGCTAACCTTTTACTTGCATTGATTCCGGCAGGTCAATTGAAACAAAACAAAAAAAAGCCCGCCAGATTTTTCGGATCTGGCGGGTTGGAGTAGCCTGTCTGTAGCTCTTTTAAATAGTACTTTCTCGTTGATAGATGATTATTTGCGGGTATGGGGTTTTCTCTTTGATTATTTTATTGTGCGTGCGTGTGATGATTTAATAAAGTCCTTGTTCCTGTAAGTAAAAGGTGAATGCATTTCCGGCTACAGCTGAATAACTTTGTTCTGATCGTTTTGCGAACTGTTTTAACTTTTTAATAATGGATTCATCCAGATAATAACTGACGACTATCTTGTTCGTCGATTCTGGCTCAAGTTCATAGATCAGGTTGTTTATCTTGTCTGGATGATCTACTTCCCGAACCAGCTTTTCATTCAGGTTTGGAATAAAATCATAGTTCAGTTTTTCCTCAGTCATTATTCCCAAGGGACTGTGTCCCAGGCTTTTTTTCTTAGCCATATTAATAACCGTTTCTGATCTCCCTGGCCAGTTTCAGGTAATCTTCTGCTCCATGACTGCCATCATCGTACTCAAAAATAGTTTTATGATGGCTTGGAGCCTCCGCTAACGCAACATTGTCCCGTATCACGGTTTCGAATACCTTCGACCCAAAGTGTTCCCGAATATGACCAACAACTTCCCGGTTCAGGTTTTTCCGGTTATCATACAGGGTGCATATGATTCCTCTGACTTCAAGATTGCTGTTTAGCCTTTTTTGTACTACCTCAATGACGTTCATTAATTTTGAAAGTCCATGGAGAGCCAAATACTCAGATTGCAATACGATAATAACTTCTTCTACAGCCGTAAATGCGTTCAGTGTAAGCAGGCCAAGATTAGGGGGGCAATCGACAAGGATGTAGTCGTATTCATATAATACGTCAATAGCATCTCTGAGCAGACATTCCCTTGCAGGTTCATTTGCCAGTTCAAGCTCTGCACCCGATAACTCTAGTGAAGCCGGCATCAGGTCAAAATCACCATGAGGAACAATTACATCTCTTGCATCAGCCTCACCTTTTAATACACTATAAACAGTTTTATCAAGCCTGCTTGTACGCATTTTCAGCGAATATGTCAGGTTTGCCTGAGGATCCAAATCAATCAACAAAACCTTTTTACCCATCAAACTTAGTCCGGCTCCCACGTTAACGGTCGAAGTTGTTTTCCCCACGCCGCCTTTTTGATTCGTAAATGCTATTTTTTTCATGGATACTTTTATAAACTTTATTGAAAGTCTCTAATAGAGAACTCTTCAGGTATTAATAGAGATACAAATCGGATTGAGTTGTTACAACCAGATACATTTTTTCTTTAAGGCCACTGGAGGATGATCCGACTGGAGAGTGACCGGCCAGTTAAAGAAAATATTTGGCCGGAAGAGAAAAAGGCCCCCTTCCGGTGGGCCTTTTCTAAATGCCGTTATGTTTTGTGGAGTTACTACATTGACAAAAGTAGACTTTTGTAATTAAGACAGTGTTATCTGTAGTTTATCAATTGTTAAAGGAAATTTGAAATTATCTGAACCGGATCAGGCTCACACACCAAATCATTTCAAGCATTTAAAACAGATACCAATTCTAAAAAATGTTTGTATTTTCAATCAGCCATTAATGAGCTTGCAAATAAAAATACAGATTGACTAAAGAATTGTACGATTATGTTAGAAACAGACCCCAAAATGAGGTTTTTCAGCAGAAAAATTATAAAACCCCAGGATCTAAATGCTCACGGCACCCTGTTTGGCGGAACAGTACTTGCATGGGTAGATGAAGAAGCTGCAATATATGTGACTTGTCAATTAGGCAGTGGAAATATTGTAACCAAATTTATGTCTGAAATTGACTTTGTCAGTTCAGCCGAACTGGGCGATATCATTGAAATAGGTATGGAAACCGTAAAATTTGGCAAATCTTCCATTACTATTAAATGTGAGGTCAGAAATAAATTTACACATGATGTCATTATCCGAATAGATAAAATCGTTTTTGTTCACCTTGATGAAAACAACCGCCCGAAAGCCCATGGTGTTACTGAACCGGTAAATGATTAAAGGGCATAGAATGAGCAAAGAGAAAAACAATAAGTATATCGATCTGGATAAAATTTACAGCATGCTGTTTCATGAGGAAAAGTATGTCATAGAATTTGCCGAAGCTTCTATTATCTCTTTCAGTGAATTCTCAGAACATTATTCCAAATTTTTGACGGACAGGGATATTGAAAATCTTCGCAGGGCAGGTCACAAAATCAAACCGGTAGCTCAGATGCTGGAACTTGATCAGATCCTTGAAGAATATGAACAAGCCAAACAAATGCTGGAAGATGAACACCCGGAAAATGATTTAACTGAATCGATAGAGCGAATTACAAAAATCTGTGAACAGATCATCAACGAATTCGAACAGATCATCTCAGACATGAATAAATAAATTCTCTTCATAAATCGGTTCCTGGACATATTGCTAACATAAATTCATAACATACTTACAGATATGAAGTTACTTGTAACAGGCGGGACCGGATATATCGGCAGTCACACCATTCTTGAACTTTTAAAAGCTGATTACCAGGTTGTGGCTTTGGACAATTTGTCAAACAGCAAACCGGAGGCGCTTCACAGAGTGCACAAATTAACAGGAAAAAAATGCGACTTTGCTGAAATCGATCTGCTCGACAAGTCCAGCCTGCAAACCCTTTTTAAAGAACATCAGATCGCAGGTGTAATTCACTTTGCCGGGCTGAAAGCGGTAGGTGAGTCGGTTGAAAAACCACTCTTGTATTATCAAAATAATGTACAGGGAACCCTGAATCTTCTCGATGTCATGCACCAGTACGATGTAAAAAATATAGTTTTCAGCTCATCCTGCACTGTCTATGGAGATCCTGAAAGAACTCCTGTAACTGAAGATTTCCCGTTGTCTGCAACCAATCCGTATGGCCGGTCAAAACTGACGATCGAATATATTATGAAAGACCTTTACAAGACTGACTCAACGTGGAATATTGCATTATTGCGTTATTTCAACCCGGTTGGAGCACATGAGAGTGGAGATATTGGTGAAGACCCTACCGGAATACCGAATAATCTGATGCCCTACGTGGCCCAGGTGGCTGTTGGGAAACGGGACAAACTGAGTGTATTTGGCAGCGATTATCCTACCCGCGACGGAACCGGTGTTCGGGACTATATTCATGTCGTTGATCTGGCTGTCGGACACATCAAAGCCTGGGAAAAACTTACGGAAAACCCGGGATTGGTCATTTACAATCTGGGAACCGGGAACGGTTACTCTGTACTTGATGTAGTCAAAGCATTTGAGAAAGCTTCCGGAAAAAAGATCCCCTATCAGTTAACAGATCGACGACCAGGCGATGTTTCTGAGACTTATGCCGATCCGTCCAGGGCGGAAGCGGAATTAGGGTGGAAAGCCAGTCGGAATCTTGAAGATATGTGCAATGATGCCTGGAACTGGCAGAAGAAAAACCCGCATGGATATTAATCAAGTATTTGAACCTTAGCTAAATCAATCAAATTAATATGTTCAATAAGGAATCAACATCATTCTTAGACAAACTGCTTATCACCCCGAGCCCGGTTGGATATGAGTCAAAGGGACAAAAAGTATGGACGGATTATATCTCCGGCTTTAGCGATAAGGTGGAAACCGATGCATATGGATCAGCAGCTGCACACCTTCAAACCAGTACAGATGTTGCGACAATCATGCTTGAAGCACATTGTGATGAAATCGGGATGGTTGTACAACATATAACCGATGAGGGCTTTATTTACCTCAATAAGCTGGGAGGCAGCGATTCGACCATTGCAAGGGCAAAAAGAGTTCATATACATTCCAGAAAAGGACAGGTAACAGGAATAACCGGTAACACGGCGATCCATCTCCAGGAGAAAAAAAACGGCGGAGGCAAGGAACCTTCATGGAAAGATATCTACGTGGATATTGGTGTATCCAGCCGGGAAGACGCTTTGAAAAAGGTACAAATTGGAGATCCGGTCACTTTTGCCGAAGATACAGCGATGTTGGAGACTTCAATCATGACAGCCCGGGCACTTGATAACCGGATCGGTGGATTTGTAATAGCCCAGGCAATGAAACGGTTGCACAAATCAAGGAAAGACCTGAAAGTCAATGTAATTGCACTCAATTCGGTACAGGAGGAAGTGGGTGGATTCGGAGCCCGCATGATGAGCTACCGGCATATGCCTGATGCAGCTTTAATAACAGATGTGACTCATGCCACTGATACGCCTGGAATTGATCAACGGGAACACGGACAGGTCAAACTCGGCCACGGCCCTACAGTGCAGCATGGCGGTGCCAACCATCCGAAGATTGTTGACCTGATTGAACGAGTAGCCGAAGAAAATGAGATCGAACTTCAACATGAAGCAACCAGTATTCGAACAGGTACTGACACCGACAGTATCTTTTACCAGCGAACCGGTATACCGAGTGCGTTATTATCCGTCCCTCTTCGCTATATGCACTCACCGGTAGAAGTTATTTCGTTGGAAGATGTAGATAAA
>SLOU01000185.1 GCA_007132385.1 Balneolaceae bacterium
AAAATTATGATGTGATAAATGATACGTTATAGATCAATGAAATGTTGATCCTGATTTCTAAAAACGATTCCAGTATTCTTTAAGTTCGTTACTGCTACCGTTTTGTACGATTGAATAACTGGATTTCAGCATTGTGAAAGCCTGCAAGACCTTCTCATCAGGTTTTTGCCATTTTGAACCCTTAAACAGGAACCGCCCTTTTCTCCGCAATTTATCCTGTTTTATCCACTTGTCGAGCTGCTTTCCATATGCAGAAGGCCGGGTCACGCCGAGCATATCAAGTTCACATCCCAATGAACCAATGGTAATACATCTTTGTATCTGAAGAGGAGTGTTTATATTTTTTTTAACCGGATCCAGGAGGTGGAAGGATATTGGGCAGGGTTTTCCCCGTCGAAATAATGGAACATTATGAATTACAGTGCTTTGATAAAATGATTTGATAATTATTTTATATAGAATTCTGTACTCATCATCAATAATTCTATTAAGATGAGAAGAGGCTTCTGCCATGTCAACCGGCCTCAGACTTTCATGAGGCATCTGAGTTGAAATGATTTCACGTACATTTTGTGGCTTCAGGGAATGACGCCATTTTTTCATTTCAGAGATCGACTCAATCTTTTGCCATGTTGCCGGATAGTACCCATTTGAAGCAGTTCTAGGATAACTGATCAAATGGAGCGGATCGGACCCGGTTTTCAGTGTAAACAGTCGATAAAGTTTTTCCGAATTCTCTCCCTGAGTACAATTAAAATACCTGGCCATCTCCTGTAAAACATCAAAAGTTGATGGAGGGCTGGACAGATGGTAATCGGTACCATCCGGATAGACCGTGCAATCCAGCGGAGCATCATCCATATTTGTTACGGTACTTTTAAAAAGCCGATTTTCTTTATCTCTGTAATATTGACTCTCGGGACGATCAGCAAGAACAAAAAGGGCTGAATCCACAGGATCCAACATTCCCCATTTATTTCTCCACAGCTTATTAAATAAATATCGTAACTCTAATTTAGCCTTAAGATTATCAGATTCAATCAATGTCGAAAAATTGATCTGTTCCTGAATGGATAAAGGACTGAGATAGTGAAGCGTTGTCCTGTATATATTAGGAATGTTCAAGAAGCGAGATAATGACCATGCGATAAAATCACCGGAAGGGTCATTGTCAACTGCAACAATTACTCTGCTTGCCCAACTGGAAAGCTCTTTGATTTTTTTTCTTTTTTTGCTTCCGGATGGATCGGCTTTATTGGACAATTTTTCTTTTTCAGGATTATAAACAGGGAGCCATAAGTAACCATCAGTGGCCAATACTTCAAGCCACGGGAGTTGCAGATCACGAATCCAGGAGGCGATAGTTGAAGATTCTACAATCAGTAACGTATACGAATGGATATTCACTGTTCATCGAAAAGTTGCAGGTAATCATTTTCAAGTTTTGACATAGATTTCTTTTGATCTCTTGTGTCATCCCGATAGCCGGCGACATGCAGCAAGCCATGTATATAAACTCTCAGAAATTCTTGTTTCAGTCCGGTACTAAATTCAGCAGCTTGTTCGGCAATGCGGGGAGCGCAACAATAAAGGGTTGCCTCAATGGCAGAATTGTTTCTATCGTCATAGCGAAAACTGATAATATCAGTTATATATTCTTTGTTGAGATACTTCCGGTTTATTTGCTGAATCTCGTGTTCATCTACAAAAACCAGTTCCAGTGTATGAAATCTGACTTTTTCCTTTTCCTCAACCAGTTTTGCGGTTTTACTCAGGATCGAGGGAGCGAAAGGAAGAGAGAAACCGGAGGGATTGAAGAGTTCGGGAATGTTTATAAATCCTGGCTTTTGCAGGAAATCATCTGGTGACACAAATTGCATGAGGCTTGTAGTTAATCAAAGCTGAAGTCGTCCAGACCGGCTGTTTCTGTCAGTGACAGTGCAATACCACACACCATCAAATCTTCAGGAAGTTCTGTAAAATCTCCTTTTAATATATCATCACTAACATTTGCATATAAACTGCAGCCGGCTCCCTGTTCAACGATCAAACCGGATGTTTTTCCTTTGGCTTTACGGAAAAAAGTCACCTGTTTCAGCATTTCACTTGCGATAAATGCAGTACAGTTATGCAGTTGCAAAAAAGTATTTGAAGCATATACAGAAACCATATTCATTTTTTTTTCTTCCACTTCCAACCCGAGGTGAATTTCAAGAGCGAGCCTGCGGTCTTCTTCCTTGTTTTTTAGTTCAAACCTGTATACATCATTACCGAGTGGCTTGGGTTCGACGCCCAAAACTTTGGCAATGTTGTCAATATTCTCTTTTGTAAAATTATGAATCATTTTTTTGACGTCGGAAGCTGCGAGTTACTACTTACTGCTATAACTATAACATAAATATACAACTACTTTAGATAACAATAAATGCTATACGCTTAAAGTCAGATTCCAAGGTTAAAACGTTCGATCTGCTCCCGGTTATCATCACGGGTAGCAGGCATGGGGACTCGTCCATCGGTCATAAGGTTTATTTCTGTTGCCAGGTCTTCGGCCTCTTCATCCATATCCGCAAGATAATAGACCCGCTGAAGAATCGTAAGCTGACTGACTGCAAATGAGATCTCATCCATCAGCTCATTTCTTCTTTCATCCAAACGGTTGATCTGGTTCTGGAACTGGCGTTGCCGGTCGGACCTGGCCCTGGCTCTTGCATCCTGTATATCGGATTCCAATCTGGCACGCCGGTTATCATACTCATCCATCTTGCGCAGATCCCATTCCAGCCAGTGTATAATCTGTTCCCTGCAGAAATCTGCCAGATATACAGCATTTTCATGAGCTTCAACTCTTGCATACCGATAGGCATATAGTGTCGGAATTGTCCAGTCTCGTTCTTCTACCCGGAATGGAATTCTTTCTTCGCCAAATTCCAGCCAGAGAGCTGCTTCCTCATAGTTTCCCTGATTGATAAATACATCGGCAAGCTGGGTAAATCCATAACGATAATTCGTCAGCATTCTGCGGATATTTTCATCAAAGTAGACTTCAGGATTGTTCCATTCTGTAAATCTGAACCTTTCGAGACGGTTGATATGAACTTCAGGATCGATATAACCAAAAGGTCCGACATCCCGTTCTTTAGGCATTATTCGAAAGGCTTTACCCTCAAATTGTAAATATGGTTCAAGGCCCAGTTTTCCATCTCTTGAAACCGTATTGGCAAAATAGATCGGTCGCAGCCAATAATTATTTTCCAGAAGTTCAAGAATCATTTTATCCTGAACACGCAGGTAATAGCGCGGATTACCCTGGTTATCCTGCCCGGCAAACTGACCTTGTACATACCAGCTTATTTCATCATCCAGTGAGTCGACCGGAATGGAAAAGGGAGTAGCCATATTCAGCTGGTTTTGAAATACTTCATCAAATAGAATTCCTTCGAATTCATTCTGAGAATTACTATCACCCGGAACGTTCCCGGACATTACAGATTCAAGCTGTTGAAAATCGTAATCCATTTCAAACACTCTTCTCAGGAGTGATTTGTCAACAGGGATAACAATATCTCTCGGATCATACAGGGTAAGTTGAGATGTCATCTCATCGATTTCTTCATCTGTCAGTCGAATCGGAAGCGGCAGCGATTCATGTGTTTGCCTGTCGCGTAATTGCCTTATATACCAGGAGGTATTTAGCAGACTCAAGTTGACAACTCTTACATCTGTTCGGATTCCTTCCACTTCCTGCAGGTACCAGAGAGGAAATGTATCGTTGTCTCCGTTTGTAAAAACCAAGGCATTTTCTTCAAGAGAATTTAACAGGTTATAAGCGTAATCCCTTGCAACATAGTTATTACTGCGATCATGACTGGGCCAATTTTCATTTGCCATCCAGAATGGAACTGCCAGAAACATGACGCCGAGGACTCCGTAAGAGATTTTTGACTTGTCTCCCGCCCATTCTTTGATCATTTCAACAACAGCGGTTGCCCCCATACCCAGCCAAATACTGAAGGCAAAGAAAGAGCCTACATATGCGTAATCCCGTTCCCTGGGTTCAAGAGGTGTTTGATTCAGATAAATGATAATGGCCAGACCGGTCATTATAAACAAGGTCAGTACTGCCAATGCTCTCTGGGGATCGTTCCGAAAGTGGTAGAGCATACCCAATAAACCAAAAAGGAAGGGGAGGTAGAAGTAACCGGAATTCGCCGGATTTTGACTGTGAGGGGTACTGCTAAATCCGGAATACCAGCCTGTATCCTGTACGTCTGACTGCCGGCCGATGAAATTCCAGTTAAAATACCGGACATACATGTGATAAACCTGGTATTGCCAGAAAAACTGCCAGTCGTTGTCAAATTGAGCATAATAGTCGTGATGTCTGGGTTGTTGAGAATGACGCCGCGGAAAAAAGACTTCATTCGTGCGGTCAATGGATCCGATTTGGTTGTTAAAATTGTACCCACGCAGGAGCGGGTCGTCCCCGTACTGTTCCCGTTTCAGGTAACTGACAAAAGCTTCAATCGTGGAGGGGTCATTCTCATCGATCGCCGGTTCGGCCTGGGAACGTATAAATACCAAAGCATAACTGGAATAACCGATAATGATAACTGCATAAGCAAGTACTGCCAGGTTCGCAAGCCGGAGCTGTTTTTTGTGTGTATAATATATACCAAGAATGACTGCGGCGATAACTCCAATAAAAAATGTGAGGGGACCGATCAAGCCGTATGTCATATCTCCGATTTCACCAGCTAGTGCGGGTATATTGACGATTGTCAATGGGTAAACGAGCAGAAATGCTGCTGAAGAGATGACAGTCATCAAAACAAATGAGACAAGTGAAAACCTGAATTTTTTGAAGTAGATGATCAATGCGACAAAAAACAGGGCGAGAAGATTCAACAGGTGAACGCCAATGCCAAGGCCGAATACATAGGCAATCAGTACCAGCCATCGCTCGGAATAGGGTTGGTCGTGGTTTTCAGACCAGCGTAATGCCATCCAGACCACAATAGCGGTGAAGAACATTGAAGTACCGTACATCTCCGCTTCAACGGCATTGAACCAGTGCGTGTGGGTGAAAATAAAAGTGATTGCACCAAAAAGTCCGCCGGCATAGAGACCTATTCTGTCCATTAATGACATTTCATCGGCAGGCCCACGCCACTCCTGAATTAGCCGTACGATGATCAGGTATAACAGCATAATGGTAAAAGATGAGGCCAATACACTGATCATATTAATACTGAGTGCTACATATTCTGCAGGTACAAACATCGAAAACAGTCTTCCCCAAAGTGCGAAAAAAGGAGAACCTGGCGGATGTGCTACCTGTAGTGTATGTGAAACAGCAATGTATTCAGCCGGATCCCAAAAGCTGGCCGTTGGTGCAACTGTCATTGTGTAAACCACAAATGCAGCAAGAAAAGAGATGAACGCAAAAAAGATATTGCGTGTACGGTGTTGCTCAAAAATAACAGTAAAATTCATACAAAAGTTATCAACGCTTTATGTTCGTCCGGACTGTATGGTTTGACACTGGTTGTATACCCTTGGATACAGAAAACCTAACGGGCTTCTGCTCTTCCTAGTACAACACACAAACTGTTCACTGAAGTTGCAAAAGATACCGAATGAGAGTTTCAATCCACAATAATTTTATTGATTCGGTTAGCCTTTGGTTAATAAAGTTGGTTGCCATATGAAAAAAAAATAGTTATACATCAAAAGTGTGATTTCTAACGAACCTGAAAGCAGAATATGGCTGTCAATCCATCTGGAACGAAAGAGCGATTTCTCACTAAATGGGGACTTATACTCAGCGTTTTGGGTATAGCTGTAGGAACCGGGAATATTTGGCGGTTTCCCAGGATTGCTGCTCAAAATGGAACCGAAGATGGTGCAGGTGCTTTTCTTATCGCCTGGGTTTGTTTTCTGTTTCTTTTTTCCATACCCCTGATCATTGCAGAATATGGGATAGGCAGGCATGGTAGAAAAGGAATTATAGGATCCTTTATCAAAATGGTTGGGGAAAAATTTGCCTGGATGGGATCATTCATCGGTTTTGTCGCTACCGCGATTATGTTTTACTACAGTGTAGTTGCAGGGTGGTGTCTTTATTACCTGCTTGAATCCTTGTTTGCTGCCTTGCCCGAGAGTGTTGAGCAGGCTGATATGGTATGGAATGGTTTTCAGACATCTGTATTACCATCTCTTTTCCATGCTATTATGATTTCACTCGGAGGGTTGGTTATTTTAAAGGGAGTTACTTCGATTGAAAGGATTAACAATATACTGATACCCTCCCTGGTAGTTGTTTTAATTATTTCACTGGTGCGCGCACTGACCCTGGAAGGCAGTGGTGAAGGTGTTCGTTACCTCTTTACTCCCGACTTTTCTTCATTAAGCAACCCGCAATTGTGGCTTGAAGCACTCACGCAAAATGCCTGGGATACAGGTGCTGCGTGGGGATTGATCCTGACATACGGTGCATACATGCGGATGTCGGATGATGTAACCATCAGTGCGTTTCAAACCGGAATTGGTAACAACCTTGTTTCGTTAATGGCAGGCGTGATTATTTTTTCAACGGTATTTGGAATTCTCGGAGCTGATATGACTACCGGTGAAATTTTGGAAGTGATGCAGACTTCAGGGCCCGCTGGTACCGGATTGACGTTTATGTGGATGCCCCAGCTTTTCAATGAAATGGTAGGTGGACAGTTATTTGCAATTCTGTTTTTTTTGGGACTTACATTCGCCGCATTCAGCTCCCTGATTGCAATGATCGAATTGGCAACTAAGGTCTTTGTTGATATGGGCTTTGCCAGGAATATCGCAACTTTTGGTGTTTGTACTGCCGGATTTCTGTTTGGACTACCATCAGCTATTAACCTTGATATCTTTGCAAATCAGGATTTTGTTTGGGGTATCGGTTTGATGGTCTCGGGAGGTTTTATGTCGTTTGCAGTGATTCGTTTTGGTCCGGATAAATTCAGGGATCAGCTTATAAATGTAACTGGCAGTAAATGGAAACTTGGGTATTGGTGGATCTTTGTAATAAAATATGTTGTACCGGTACAGGTGATTACCCTCCTGGCATGGTGGATTTGGCTGAGTGCTGCCGAATTTGCTCCTGATAGCTGGTACAATCCACTCAGTCCCTACTCAGTGGCTACGGTATTGGTTCAGTGGGGAATTGTGATGACTTTGTTTAAGTTTTACAACAATCGGATTGCAAAAAAAACAATTATTAATTGATATACATATTCCAATAGAGGTTCAATGAGTAAAAGAGTTCTTTATATATTTCCTCATCCGGATGATGAGTCCTTTGGCCCCGCACCGGCTATGGCTGCACAACGCAGGGGAGGGCACGAAGTTTTTTTACTGACCTTGACCAGGGGCGAAGCAACCGGGCAAAGGTTTAAACTGGGTGTAGATAAAAAAGAGATGGGGGAGATCAGGCTGAAGGAAATGAAATGTGTTGAAAAAGTACTGGATTTATCCGGTATGACGGTTTTGGACTTTCCGGATAATAATCTTAAAGGTTTGAATCCTATCGATATAGAAGAATCAATTGAGAACCATATTCAATCTCTGAAACCTGAAGTACTGGTTACCTATGCGGTCCACGGTGTAAGTGGTTTTCATGATCATCTTGTGAGCCATGCTGTAGTAAAGCGCGTTTACTGTAAACTTAAAAAAATGAATAGCAGTTATCCTTCAAGGTTGGCACTATTTACCCGGATGGGGGAGGTTGATACAACAGGGAAGTTCAGGCTTGAGGCATCAACTGACGAGGAGATCGATTGCATAACAGAATGCAATGACTCGGATATGGATAAGTTTCACAAAGCTCTGGACTGTTATGAAACCTACCAGGAAATCATTGAAAAAAGTGGCGTCAGAAATGTGGTCACTCCCAAAGTGCCATTTGAGTTCTTCCAGGAAAAGTATGATCCGGCAGTAAATGATATCTTTTACGGCCTGTAACAACAAAGTGCATCATCATTCACGGTCTGTAAAAACTACTTTCAACATTATTTATATTCTTTAAAAAATAAGGTGGAGATAATTCTGTGTTTCCATACGTTCAATGCTTTTATCACCTGATATTTCCGGGTATCAGATAAACATAAATGAAGTTAGAAATTTGTAACTGATTAGCACTGTGCAAAATAAAGTTTTCAATAGCTCCGGAGATTATCTTGAACGCTTTCATGCCAGCCTTCGGGAATGGTTTCGGCCGGATAATATAGAATTACGAGAAGCCATTGAAAAAACGGTCCATGAGAACCTGTTTAGCTTTCAGGATATTAAGCATCAAATTTTATCCCTGAAAAAAGCGACTTCAAAAGAGAAGGTAGACTATTGGGTAGGCCAACAAAAAATTAATCCGGGCCAACTAAAATCTTCGGATGTGTTGGCTCTTCATGCCGGAAATTTGCCGATTGTTGGATTTCAGGATGTGATTGCCATAGCTTTAACCGGAGCACGTTATATGGGCAAGATATCACGAAGGGACCCATATATTCTTCCGACCTTGATCCGTTCTTTCAGAAGGCATGGATTATTAGAAAACGCTGTCTGGAGTACCCGCTTGTCTCCATTAAAAGGCTTTAAGGCAAAAGCTGTAATATTCTCCGGTTCAAGCAGATCCATTGACTCTGTTTTGGAGCAAATTTACAAATTTTCCTTGCTGGAAGAGACCGCTGCTCATTTGATGAGAACCGCTCATTTTTCCATGGCATACATTGAAAATGATGATTCGGAAACGATGCATAATCTTACAGAAGCAGTTTTCCGATATGGTGGCAAAGGATGCAGGTCTGTAGGAGTTGTTGTTTCCCCATTAAGATTGGATCGTGTTAAATGTCATTTTACCGATTATATTGAATCATTCTGGCTCAACAATCCCCAGCATCTAAAACCGCCTCCTGCGCTCTTTCATCGATTTGCCTACAACAAAGCCGTCGGACATCCTCAAATGTGGCTGGATCATTTTTTAATTGAAGAGACAGAAATAATGCCGGAAGATGAATTTGTATGTCACTGGATCCAGGGAGACAAAGATACCATCAGAAGGATCCTGCAGAAGAAACCGAAAGGTTTGCAATCGATATACAGTTCCAGTACTGAAGATCTATTTCAATTTGATGAACTGAGTATCAAGGCCGAGCCGCTGTCAAGCGCTCAAACCCCTCCGATCGATTGGAAGCCTGATGGAATCGATACTATCGGATGGCTCAAAGCGAATTTGTAAAAATGGTGATTTGGCAAACTTTGATGGTAAACCTGTAAATCTGTGCCACCTTCCGGCACCTCTTTTTCAGTAATAACCTTCCTGCATAAAATTCATTATCTTGAAAAGTTATTATTACAAGGAAATGTCATACATGTGATAGTTAGCAATTACAAAAACCCTTTAATTGAGTATAATCTTTTAATAAAAAATATTGAGTAGCAGTAACTTATGCATGATTATAATCCGTCTTTAATAGAAACTAAATGGCAGCAGTATTGGCAGGATAAAAAGGTTTTTAAAACTCCTGAGAATTCGGAGCAACCTAAATACTATGTTCTGGATATGTTTCCCTATCCGAGTGGATCCGGCCTTCACGTAGGTCACCCGGAGGGATATACAGCTACGGATATCATCGCTCGTTATAAAAGAATGTGTGGTTTCAATGTGCTGCATCCGATAGGCTGGGATGCTTTTGGCTTGCCGGCTGAGCAATATGCAATCAAAACGGGTACACATCCCAGGGAAACGACTCAAAAAAATATCAAACGTTTCAGGGAACAATTGCAAATGCTCGGATTCTCTTACGATTGGGACCGGGAGGTGAATACAACTGATCCGGATTACTATCGATGGACCCAATGGATTTTTTTAAAATTGTATGAAAAAGGTCTTGCTTATCAGGATGAAGTACCGGTGAACTGGTGCCCGAAACTGGGTACTGTTCTTGCAAATGAAGAGGTTGTGGATGGTAAAAGTGAAGTAGGTGGATTTCCGGTGGTTCGCAAACCAATGCGTCAGTGGATGCTCAAAATAACAGATTATGCAGAGCAGCTTCTAGATGATTTGGATGAACTGGACTGGCCGGAATCTACCAAAGAGATGCAGCGCAATTGGATTGGACGGTCCATCGGTGCAGAAATCGAATTTCAGATAGTGGGGCATGAAGAGAGTCTGAGGGTATTTACAACGCGACCGGATACGCTTTTCGGGGCTACCTATATGGTCCTCGCACCAGAACATCACCTTACAGAGGAACTGACAACCGGTGAGAATAAGAATCGTGTAGAACAATACAGGAAAAATGCAGCTTTGAAATCGGATTTGGAGCGTCAGGAGCTTTCAAAAGAGAAAACCGGTGTATTTACCGGATCCTATGCGATCAATCCGGTAAACAACAAAAAAATACCTATTTGGGTAGCTGATTATGTTCTGGCTCATTATGGAACCGGTGCCATTATGGCTGTACCCGGACAGGACGAACGCGATTGGGAGTTTGCCGAAAAATACGATCTTCCAATTATCCGAACCGTATCAACCCCTGGAAATTTTGAAGGAAAAGCATTTACGGGTCACGGGGTTGTGATGAATAGTGAATTCATGAATGGGTTAAATGTGGAGGATGCTAAAGTAAGCATTATTCAGTGGCTGGAAAAAAATGGAGCTGGTAAAAAAAGTGTCAATTTTAAATTGCGGGACTGGTTGTTTTCACGTCAAAGGTATTGGGGTGAACCGTTTCCGATTATACATGTGGAGGGTAAGCCCAAACCCCTGCCAGAAGAGGAATTACCAGTAACATTACCCGAAGTTGACGATTTTTTGCCAACACAATCAGGTGAGCCTCCATTGGCAAAGGCAAAAGAATGGATAAAGACTACGGACCCGGAGACCTGTCAGCCTGCTATAAGAGAAACCAATACGATGCCGCAATGGGCCGGATCTTGCTGGTATTATCTCAGGTATATCAGCCCGGATTTTGAAGGAGGACCTGTAGAGAAAAGTAAAGAGAATTACTGGATGCCGGTAGACCTGTATGTAGGAGGATCTGAGCATTCGGTTTTACATTTATTGTATGCCCGGTTTTGGCATAAAGTTCTTTATGACTGTGGTGTGGTATCGACGAAAGAACCATTTAAGAAACTCGTCCACCAGGGGATGATACTTGGTGAACTTGAATATACGGCTTACAAGAAGCACGGGGAATATATCAAACCGGAAGAAGCATTAGAAAAAGAAGATGTCGAAAAAATCAAACTTTCTGAAAAAGATGTCGAAAAACGGGGTGAATCATTCGTACTGAAAGGTACAGATATTCAGATTGATGCACGTGCATATAAGATGTCCAAATCACGGGGAAATGTAATCAATCCGGATGATATTGTTAAGAGTTACGGGTCTGATGCTCTTCGGTTGTATGAGATGTTTATGGGGCCTCTGGAACAGGTAAAACCCTGGAGTACAAAAGGGGTTGAAGGGGTTTATCGCTTTCTCGGGCGTGTCTGGCGGTTATTGATCGATGATTCGACCGGTGAGTTGCGCCGGGTTGTTCACAGCGATGAACCGGATCAAAAACAGATGAAAACGCTTCATGAGGCGATAAAAAAGGTAACGAATGATATTGAAGAGATGCGGTTTAATACAGCAATTTCCGCATTGATGATTTTTGTAAATGAAGCGAATCAATGGAAAGATCTGCCTATTGAAGTTATAAAACCGTTTCTTTTGATTTTGTCGCCATTTGCCCCTCATTTGGCTGAGGAATTATGGAATCGGCTGGGGCATAGCGAAACGTTAGCTTATGAAAACTGGCCGGAACTCAATGAAGAGTATCTGAAAGAGGAGACTGTGATGTACCCTGTCCAGGTAAATGGCAAAGTTCGCGGTGAGGTTTACATATCATCGGACAAATCAGGTCAAAAAGATTTTGTTTTAGAAAAAGCTAAAAAACAGGAAAATGTTCAACGATACCTGGACGGATCGCAGATCGTAAAAGAAATCTATGTACCTGGCAAAATCGTCAATATTGTTGTGAAAAATTGAAACCGCTAACCTGTTTTTCAAACAGGAATATGGAGTTTCATTTCAATCCGAGCTTATTAGCATTTTTCGGGGACAAATCTGGTTGGAAGGTCCCTTATCTTTGGTCAACCGGAACCCATTCCAGATTCTTTTCACCAGTGTAGAGGGCTCGTGGGCGTATTAGCCGATTATTGGCTGCTTGTTCAAGAAAATGGGCTGTCCAGCCAGAAACACGGCTCATGCTGAATATGCATGTATAAAGATCCGGTTTAATTCCAATCGAGTAATATACAGTGGCAGAAAAGAAATCAACATTTGGATCAATATTCTTTTCATCCTTCATGGTTTTCAAAATGGATTCCGACCATTTATTAAGGGTTTGATAGCCGGTTTCTTCAGAAAGGGCCTTGGACATTTTTCGAAGGTGGAAGGCCCTTGGATCAAATGTTTTATAAACGCGATGGCCAAAACCCATTATTTTCTCTTTTTTTTCCAGTTTGTCAAGGGTAAACTGAACAGGGTCGGCATCTTTCCCCTTTCTTTCAAGGTTCAGGAGCATATTCATAACAGCCGTATTCGCTCCTCCGTGGAGCGGGCCTTTCAAAGCCCCGATGGCACCCGCAATTGCCGAGTAAATATCCGATTCAGTAGAACAGATTGTTCTTGCAGTGAAGGTAGATGCATTCATACCATGCTCAGCATGAAGTATCAGGCAAAGGTCCATAACTTTTTCAGCCTGCTCACCCGGTTCATCTCCATTCAACATGTAAAGGAAATTAAACGCTGTACTTCCGTGGTCCAGGGGAGGGACAATGGATTTTCCGTTGCGGGCTCTGTCGAATGCAGCAACAATTATCGGCATCTGAGCAGTCAATGCAATTGCCTGATTTTGAAAATCTGAAATCTGGTCATTACTTTTTTCAGGCGGAAAATCTGCAAGCATTGACGTTGCTGTTCGGAGAACAGCCATTGGTTCAGCTTCTTTATTGGTGTTTTTGATGTAGTTGAGTACCGGTTCAGGTACATTCCGTTCAGCGATAAGTCTCTCTTTCAGGTGATTCAACTCAGATTTATCCGGCAGTCGGTCATTCCAAAGTAAAAAGCAAACTTCCTCAAATGTAGCATTTTCGGCAAGGGTATCGATATTGTAGCCGGAGTAGATCAGTTCGCCTTTCTGACCGTCAATCGAACTTTTTGAAGTTGAAAAAGCAACAATTCCCTCCAGTCCACGGTTTAGATGTGGGTATTCATTTGTATCGATTTCCTGCAAATTCTGCTTGGACATTCTCGTAGTTTTTTAAGTTAATAAATATCGATTAAACAGGCCTGACAGACCTTATTCAATTGCTTAAATAACGTTTATATTGTACTTATTTTTGCAAAAATAAGTACAGAGGATGAACGGTATAATAAGTGCTGTAATTCAATGATCAGACCGTTAAAATATCCCGTTGTAAAAGAGTACCTAAGATAATAAAGCAAGGTTGATTTATGAAGAAAATTGCGATGATTTTTTACACTCTTTGTTTATAACCCTTTTTCTTTAGCTTCATCCCAGAAATAATCCATTTCAGGAAGGTCGGAATCAGAAATTTTTTTTTCTTTTTTTTGCAGCTGCTCTTCGATATAACGAAATCTGTTTTCAAATTTTGTATTGGCTTTTCTCAGGGAATCTTCCGCATTCAGCCCAAGCAGTCTGCCTACATTGACAAGAGAAAATAGTAAATCTCCAAATTCATCTGTCTGTTCCGCAGGCTGTTGATTTTCAACTGCATAACGCCACTCGTCAATTTCTTCATTCAATTTTTCCCAGGCGAGTTGCCACTCACTCCAGTCGAATCCTACATTACCGGCTTTTTCCTGCATTCTTTGTGCTCTAATAAGTGCAGGCAGATGTTCAGGCAGGCCATCGAGTATAGATTTCTTGCCTTCTTCAAGCTTGATTGATTCCCAATTTTTTGCAATCTGCTTTTCACTTTCAACATCTTTATTTTCAAATACATGAGGATGTCTTCGGATCAGCTTTTCGGATATGCTGAATATCACATCATCGATTGTAAATCTGTCCTCTTCTGCTGACATCCGACTATGAAAGACAACGTGTAAAAGCAGATCGCCCAGTTCATTTTTCAGTTCATCAAAATCATGGTTATCGATTGCTTCAAGTGCTTCATAGGCTTCTTCAATCAGGTGATTCTTGATCGAATCATGAGTTTGTTTTTGATCCCAGGGGCACTCCTTTCTCAGTCGTTTAATAAGAATTACAAAATCTTCAAATTTACTGCTGGGTTTCATGGTTTTATTTCAGATCTGATCAAGTATCAAGTTGTTGCTCCTGGGCGGCCGGGAAAAGGATATTATTGAGAATCAGACGGTAACCAGGGCTGTTTGTATGCAGGCTTAAATCTGTTGGAGGATCGTTAACCATATGGGTATAATCTTCCGGGTCGTGGCCTCCATAAAAAGTAAATGTACCTTCGCCATAGTTTCCGTGCAGATATTTGACTTGTTCTCTGCCGGGTGATTCAGCCAGAATTACAACATTATTTTTAACTTTGTCTTTTCTAAACGCCGTTGTTTGCCCGTAAAAACCTTTTATACTGCTTACATGGTTTTGTGTTAACATGGACGGCACAGGGTCCCATTTGGCTGAAAAATCAAATAGTGTAAAGTAGTCAAGACTTTCACTGATTCTGTCAAGATCAACTTCAATGTCAATATTTCCATGTTCATAGATGTATGGGTCTGTATTGACTTCAAAGTTTTCGAATGCAAATGTATTGGAGTAATCCAGCATTTGATTGACATTCGGATCTAGTGGATCCCCGTCAAATTGTTCCGGAACGATATCCACTCCCGCTGCGGCAAGTGCAATATCAAGCGTATTGGTTCCTGAACACATTGCAAATAAAAATCCACCTCTGCCTACATAATCCTTGATCTCCTCGGCAACGGCAAGTTTAAGATTACTGACTTTGGAATAACCAAGGGAAGCAGCCATCTCTTCCAGGCGACGTACCTCGGCAATATACCAGGGAGCGTTTCGGTACGATGCCCAGAACTTTCCGAATTGACCGGTGAAATCTTCGTGGTGCAGATGAAGCCAGTCGTATTGGTCCAGTTCACCGGCAAGAATTTCTTCATTGTATAACCTGTCGTAAGGCACTTCTGCATAATCCAGGGCCAGCGTTACAGCATCATCCCAGGGCATGTTATTAGGAGGTGTATAAACTGCAATCTCAGGAGCTTTTTCGAGATTGACTGCAGCCATATTAACGTCGTGTTCTTCAACTTCCTGAACAATTTGTGCGGCCCTGGATTCACTGATCACTTCGATGGTGACATCCCGGACGCGGCTTTTTCTTACAATCTCATTCTCATTGGTTGTTAAAAAACTGCCACCACGGTAATTCAAAAGCCATTGACCCGGATACCCGTCTGTTATATGATTGAAAATAATCCCATATGCCTTGAGGTGGTTTGTCTGAGATCCATCCATCGGTATCAATACCCGTTCCTGGGCCGTCAGGGACGCCGGGACGACAAGTATTAAAAGCAGAATGGATGTCAGGCAAGATTTTAAGAAGAATTTCATGAGGTCGGTTCTGTAATTTTTTGAAGTAAGTCGCGTGCGTAAGGAGCATAAAAGCCACTTGGAAATTCAAGGATGAGCTTTTCATAAAGATCTTGAAGATCGGATTCAGATACCGGCCAGTCTGTTTGATCCATCCTGTCGGTTTCAGTATATGCACGAATCAGTTGATAGTCATCGGAATGTGAATCAGAAAAAGAAAACTTTTCGGTTAACTGATCAACTCCGCCGGCATCCAGTATAATCCTGGCCAGTGAAGCTTCCGTCCAAAGCATCTTCTCACGTAGTGGATTGTTATTGACCTGTCGGTTGTAATTCTGAATAAGCGAATAAAGTGGAATTACCTGACGAATATCACTTCTGGTCGCGATCTCAGCCAAGGCGTTTACATAAAGTGAGTTTCTTGTATCTTCAAATTCATCAATAAGTTCTTGAATAGCATTTGCGGTATTTCCAAGGTATAGGCTTTCAATTATTCCAGCGTATTTATCCAAATTTTCACCGGTCGTATCAGCTCGTTTTCCCTCCTGGATCCATACCCTTAATTTGAGTGCATCATTGGCATAATAAGATTCTTTTCTACGTTCAAGCGAACGAAGTTGAAGTTCAGCAAATTCAATATCACCGGAGAAGAAATCAGTCAGGCTTAAAAAATAACGTGATTTTTCAGCAAGATTGGAGTCATCAGAGTTGCGGTTCGCCCGGGTTAAAGCTTGTCTGGCTTCAGAGTAGGAAAGATCAAACAGGTGCAGACGGCCCGAGAGATAATGCAAATAAGCATTATTTTCGTTTTCATTTTGGCTTTTTAAAAGCTCTACCCATTGATTAGCTTTATCCATATCGGTAAAAACATCCAGGGATAGTTCGGCAAGCCGCACGATGACTCTTTCACTTCTTTCATACTCAGGAGTTTCATCCAGAAGCTCTTTTGCAAGGTCATAAGATTTTTGGTAAAGCTGTGTTCTTTGATTGAGATCTTCAAGGTTGTGATCACCCAGGTAAGATGCCCAATTTTGATATACTTGGGATTTACGGTCTTTCGCTTGATTTTTAATACTCCTGTTGTCGAGGTTGGCATAAAACCTGAAAGCTTCTGCAGCCAATTCAAACTCATTATTTGATTCAAACTGGCTGGCAAGAGAATACAGGGAGTAATTAAGTACATCTGTATTGGTTTCATATTGTCTGGCGGCAATAAATGCACGCCTGAACTGTCTGGTTTCAGTTAGTAACCATGTAAATAGCTGATGCATTTGGTTAAATGACGGGTGAGAACGGTCCATTTCAAGAATATGATCCTCTATTTCCATAGCTGCAATTTCATACAATTCATTATCCTGCATACGCAGCAGTCGCTGTTGTACAAAATTCATCTGGTTGGGATTTTCCCGAATCAGTTTGAAGTATTCATGCATTGCCTGAGAAAATTGCCCGGCTTGCATATGTGCAGAAGCCATTTCATTGATAAAAAGAGAGGTATCTTCAAAAACTTCCCTTGCTTGTTTATAGATGTTTAAAGCATCATCGTACTCTCTTCGATTCGTCAGGAGATTACCAATCTGATAATAATACTGCAAATTGTTCCGATTATTGCCAATAACCTTTTTCCACAATTCAAGAGCTTCATTTTGCTGACCCATTGTGTGCAAAATTTCACCTTTTCGGATGGTTAATTGTCCGGCAGACCGTACAGTTTCCATCCGGTCCTCAATCATGGTTACAGCTCTTTCAAACTTTTTGAGATTCACCATGCAATCGATTAATCTGTCAAAATAAATCGTAGTCCCGGGATCCTGCTCATGCAGTTGTTCCAGAATAGGCAGGGCCTGTTCATAATTTTGCTGTTGCATCAGCCTGTTGGCCTGCCTGAAATCGTTATCCTGTGCTGAAAGTAAATTGTAGTAAGAGACAAGGAATAAGATTGAAAATAGAATCAGACTAATCCGTTTGAACATCCTGAAGATATTTATTAGACAATAATTCTGGTGCAAAATGTTTAAGATGTAAATAAAATTTATGAATGGGTAGCCCGACAACATTGTAAAAATCACCGTCAATCCGGGAAACAAAAACAGCACCCCAATCGTCCTGAATTCCGTATGCTCCGGCCTTGTCGAGCGGGCTGTTGCTTTTTGTATATGCTTCTATTTCATGATCTGTTAACGAGCCAAATGTTACTTTGGTTCGTTCAAAAAAATCTGTTTTATCGGAAATAATTCCGGACTGATCTGTACGTACAAATGCAACACCGGTGTAAACATGATGTTCCGAATCACTCAGTGTACGCAACATCTGTTTTGCTTGCGATATGTCTGCCGGCTGTCCGAAGATGCTTCCTTGATGAACGACAATTGTATCTGCAGCTACAATTACCTGGCTGACGGGTTTTTTGTCAGCTATATATTTTGCTTTGCGAATAGCCAGCTTACAAACCAGTTTTGATGGTATCATGGTTTGATCAAGATTTTCTTCTATTTTTGCAGGAAGAATATCAAAGTCCAAACCGAGCATTCGAAGTAATTGATGCCTCCTTGGGCTCCGTGAAGCCAGTATCATACGTGACACTTTTTAATTCGTTTAGTTTTTATTTATCAATATTTTTGCTGTTGAATAGTTATCGTAAATTACATCTCATAAATAACATAAAAAATTGAAGTTTCAGTAATTAAGTTATTATGGCGGCAAAACAAAAAAGAAGAGGCAAAAGAGGTAAAAAAGAAATTAAGCCCATGTTGTTTTCAGCCGAAAACTATAAAATAATGGGTTTAGGAGTTTTACTGGTTATACTTGGGTTTACAGCCATGTATATTGAAAACGAAGTTCACGGACTTATCTCTCTTTATATTTCACCCATTGTTATTATTGGTGGTTATATCACCGTAATATTTGCCATACTGAAACGAGATAACGAGGAAGCAAAACCTCAACGATCAGCTTAGTGACTTGGACAGAAAGGTCAATTACTTCTTCATTTTTATTCTGATATTTTTGTTTATTCTAGAAGGGAGATCGGACGATCATGTTCGGATCTTACTGGCACTTGCATTGTCTGCGCTGGCTGCCTCTACTGCTTTTCTGATACACTGGATAACGCTTGATGGTTTATTTGCTTCGATCGTGTATGGTACAGTTGTCCTGGGGCTTGGCGGATGGCTGATTGCAGGGCTTGTACTTCTTTTTTTTATTACCGGAAGCATTCTGGCCAAAGATCGTATTGTTGATATCAAAGACGGATCCCATACAAAAACGTATTCCACCCGGTTTGCAATTCGCCGAAACGGAATGCAGGTCTGGTCAAACGGATTTTGGGTTGCCGTTTTTTCGGTAATGTGGTTTCTATTCCAGTTAAATATTTTTTTGGTGTTGGCAGCCGCAGCCATGGCATCTGCAACTGCAGATACCTGGGCTACAGAATTGGGAACGAGAAAGAAAGGGCGCACTTACCTGATCACCAATTTCACCCGGGTTGATCCGGGTACTGATGGAGGTATCAGCATAAAGGGTACACTGGCCGGAATTTGGGGATCTCTTCTGATAGCAACGGCTTACCTGGTTATCAGCGAAGGTTTTCCGATGCCATATTTTTCAGTCGTAGCAATCAGTGGTTTTTTGGGTTGCCTGACAGATTCATATCTTGGTGCAATTTTTCAATATGAAACAAAAAATGATGACCATCCGAAAACGAACTGGTTCAACAATCAATTTGAAAGTCATGAAAATGCCAATAATGCAGTCAACTGGATGTCTACAGGAATCGGTGCTTTTTTTGCTTTATTGCTCAGTCAATTTATCTGATTACGAATGAAATGGTATAAAAGACTACACTGGCAGATAATTATTGGGTTAATTCTTGGCTTGATATGGGGATTGATCTCAAGTGCAACTGCTACAAACGAGTTTACTCTGGATTATATCCGACCCTTCGGAACAATATTTGTTGACCTTCTCAAGTTGATCGCAGTGCCTCTCATTGTAGCCTCACTTGTGGTAGGTGTGACCAGTTTAAACGATATGACGAAACTTTCCCGAATGGGGGGTAAAACGATACTTATCTACATGATTACGACATCCCTGGCGATTACAATTGGCCTGATAATCGTAAATACAATACAGCCGGGTCATGCACTACCGGAGGAAACCCGGATCGGCCTGATGGAAAGTTACGTGGAAAATGTAGAGGGACGGGACCAGGCGGCTCAGGAGCTTCTGGAACAAAGCCCGTTGCAATTTTTGGTAGATATTGTACCGGAAAATTTCTTTGAAGCGGCTTCCGATAATACCAATATGCTTCAGGTTGTATTCGTTGCCCTTCTTCTGGGTATTGGACTGATGAATATCCCGGTTCAGAAAGGGGAGGTTTTGATCCATTTTTTTGATGCATTAAACGATGTAATCATCAAGATTGTTGACTTCATCATGAAAATCGCACCGATTGGTGTATTTGCTTTGATGGCGGCTGTTATCGTAGAGCTGGCAGGAGACGATCTATCACAGGCTATCAATCTTCTTAGTGCACTTGGTTGGTATTGTTTGGCAGTGACTATCGGATTAATACTACACGTATTGATCGTCTATGCAAGCCTGTTCAAGCTGTTCAGCAAGATGAAATTGGGAGATTTTTTCCGTGCAATACAGCCGGCTGTTCTGCTCGGTTTCAGTACCAGTTCCAGTGCGGCGACTCTTCCAGTTACTATGGAGCGTGTTGAAAAGAACTTGGGTGTTAATGAGGAGGTATCAAGCTTTGTTCTTCCGGTTGGAGCCACGATTAATATGGACGGAACAAGCCTCTATCAGGCTGTAGCTGCTGTCTTCATAGCCCAAGCATTGGGAATGGACCTTTCAATTGCTCAGCAATTAACAATCGTTTTAACGGCAACACTCGCTTCAATCGGAGCCGCAGGTGTTCCGGGTGCCGGCATTATTATGCTGGTCATTGTGCTCCAGGCGATACAGGTACCTGTGGAGGGAATCGCATTGATTCTCGGAGTTGACAGGATTCTCGACATGTTGCGAACGGCTGTAAATGTAACCGGAGATGCGGCTGTATCGGTAGTTGTTGCACATACCGAAGGCTTGCTCGGAAAACTCCATCTTGACGATTAATTTATAACGAGAAAAATTTGTTGAGAGACATATCCAAGAAACCCGTTATGAATATTTGAACTCATTGTATTATACTAACTTATAATGAAAACAGAGATACGTTACTCCACAAAACGATTACTGCAACCGTTGAAAATTGTTCTTTTTTTCACGGCTGGATTTTATTGTGGCGTAACTCAGGATGATGTAAGTGCAGCAGAACACCAGACGGATACAGGGGGGCTGGATAGATTTGAAGAGATCATGTACGATGGCCTTGATGCATTCTATCAAACAGACTGGAAAATGGCAGCCGAGTATTTTGCGACCCTCCAGAAATTAGAACCTGATAATCCGAGGGGCTATTTTTTTTCTGCAATGATACCATTCTGGGAGTATTTTTTTGTTGACCAAAATGAAGATACTGCTCAAAACTTTATGGATGCAGCTGATGTCGCAATAGCTAAAGCTGAAAAAAAGTATAAAAAAAATCCGGATGATGTGAGACTGATTTCCATGTTAAGCGGACTCTACGGTTATAAAAGCCTGGTTGCATCCGGGGAAAATAATGTGCGTACAGCAATCCGAAATGGCCGGGATGGATTTAATTACACTCAATTACTGCTGGACCGGGATGAAACCATGCCGGAAATTTATATCGGGAGGGGGATGTACCACTATATGGTTGGAAGCGTTCCAAGGGGATTACGATGGCTGGTGAGGTTATTCGGTCTTAATGGGGATACCCATAAAGGGTTTGCTGAACTAAAAAAAGCCGCGGCCTCTGAAGGGTACATACGTGCGGATGCAAAAATGATCCTTGCCTATCTGTTTAATAAAGAGGGGGAGCATGAAAAAGCGATCGATTATCTGGAAGAATTAATTGATGAATTTCCACGCAATCAAATATTTCATTTTGTCTACGCTGAAACGCTCGAGAGCATGGGAAAAGAAACTGAGGCTATATTGGCTTACAATGCCGTTTTACATTTAAATGATGACTCGTCGATAAGCGGACTTCATGACATGATTAAAAAACGGATGTCAGATATGAAGAGCAGCCGGTCCTGATCATCGTCGGACTTTCCGATTCAGTTTCTTTTAATTTAGCAGCATTGAATGGCTGTATTCAATTAAGTGAAATAAAAAAAAGTTATTGTTGGTAAGAAACTGTTAAAATTATTTAATTACAGGTATGTAAAATCAAGCTGACTGGATGCCTATGGCAATAGGGCTACACGGTTTATGTGACCGATGTTTATTATTCTTTGTATCCATACTCTTTCTGATTATATCGGTAAGCGTCAAGGAGTGTTATGCCCAACTCAAGTTTGACAACCTACAGCCATTTGAACTTGAAATATCTGATGTAACAGACCTTTCCAGATCTAATTTTTGGCGTTTGTCACCTGCGGATATGGATATTGGCAGACTATTCGGAATTATTGATCCGGCAAAATTTCCTGTGGCAGAGGGACACTTCATCGTTAGCGAAGCCGAAGGTACGTTTCTTGGGTACAGAAATAATGACACGTCGGGCAAACAGATATTGAAATTTCGTATCGAAAATCAATCTGACAGAATGATTGATCATATCGAAATTTCACTGGCATTGGCAATACTCGCTGATGGTGAACAGCCTTCGGAAATATCATTAAACTATCAGCTGGATCATTACAGTGGCCAAAAACGGTTATTTCGATCCAATCAGCTTCAAAATCGATCTACTGGATGGGAAACTACAAGTCTGACTGCCATCATTGAGAACCTGTTGATGGAAACAGGTGACAAAATAGAAATAGAGCTTGTTGCCAAGGGTGTTGAGAACTTTGATACAGCCGATGCGGTGGGAGTGCAACGAATCGTTTTAATTCCCTCTGAAATTGAACTGAACCAGGAATTATCTGTTGGTGATCTAATTATATCCGAAATCTTTCCCGGTAACCGGATCGATGGTGAACCATTACATTACCTGGAAATGTATAACTCTACCGATGAAAAGCTAGATTTACGCGGCCTTATGATTGATAATGGAACAGAGGAATTCAGAATACGGGAATCATTTGAGCTGGAGCCGTACCAGATGGCTGTCGTTGCCAACCGGGCGATTGATCAGTTTGATTTTGATCCCGAAATTCTTCTCCCGGGTTTTAGGTTACCTTCACATGGAGGTATGGTTGAACTGTACTCGAATCAGCAGATGATTATGCGGGCTGCATATGACGAACAAAGGGATGCACGTTCATGGGAGATTGAAAGAATGGAAGAAGCACTTTCAGGATATATTTCAATGACCAATTTTAAGGCTTCGGAACAACCGATTGCGACCGGTGTTTACGGTTCACCCGGTGAACAGGGTGGTACACTACGTGTATTTACCCGGAAAATTAACCGGGATAGAAGCTGGGAAATAGTTGGTGCACCCGGTTTACTGAGAAATAATCTGAATCGTGAAAATAGTTACCATTCTAACGCAATAGTTCCATCCGAGAATGGGAGAACGTTTTCGGCAGGCTCCGGAGTGCTATTTAAGCATAATCAATCACAGAATGAATTGCAGCCTGACCGGCTTGTCGCAGTTGAACCCAGCTTTTCTCCTGAAAGTGAAATAAGGTTGACAGATGATTCTGAAAATAAACTTTTACTACTTGGAAATCCGTTTCCAGAGTCCATAACACTCAGTAATATTCATGTTAATGGTGGTTCTTTGAACTTTTACAGCGCCCAGTTATATGACCCGGTTACAGGTTCGTTCAGGCTTATTAGTTCCGATGATGAAATTGAACCCTGGCAAGCATTTGTGATTCAGAATATTGATGCCGAATCGATCCGTTTTAGTCGTAATCAACTGCGCGACAGCCGCAGTCCGGGTGGTAGTGATTACCGGACCCGTTCAATCCAGTTTGAACTTCGTTCATCTATAAGTAGCAGTGACCGAAATTCTTTATTGATCGATAGTGCAGCGATGCTTCATTTGGATGAATATTCCGGGCAGGGCAATAATCAGTTTCAGGCCGGAAAACTTTGGCCTGTATTTCAGCATCAAAATGATGTGCAAGCCAGCATTCTTTATTTTATAGGACAAGATAATAATTCCTATAAACCTTTGGCACGTATTTCAAGACCCTATCAGCCAGAGAATAGATTTACAGTGACAATCGGGCATGCTGCTTTGAATGTATTTGGGCCTAAAACAATGACATGGGATGAATGGTATAATATTCCGGATGATTGGGAGATAATACTGGAAGACCTGAATACAGGTACTGTAATTGATATGCGCGAACAGAATGAATACACATTTGAAACTGGTACAGCTCTGCGCAATCTTCCTGAGTTTTCTGATCTGCCTTCCCTGCACCCGGTTGAATTTCAGGAAAATACCGAACGATTTATTCTATCTGTCAATCCGGCTCCACACCTGACAAACCAGGAGGAAGACGGAAGTACCGGACCGGAGAAGGTGGAACTCTACCAAAATTATCCGAATCCTTTTAATCCGGCTACAAATATTCGTTTCTACATACCTGAGCAACAAAACGTTATAGTGGGTATCTATAATGTCGTAGGGCAAAGAGTGGCTTTATTATTGGACGATGTTATGCCTCAGGGTGAGCATACAGTTGTTTGGGATGCAACTGAGATGCCAAGCGGTATATATATCATTAATCTGGAATTGGGAAACAGGGTGCTTACCAGAAAAATGACGCTCATCAAGTAAAAACTGAACAATGAGGCTATAATTTATATATTAAGAGATGAAATGATTTCTTATTTATTTCACTTTTATTTTAAAGCAAACCTCGATTCAAAAACCTAAAAAAGTTTATCGACATTCATGCATTATAAATCAGTTCAAGGCGTAGAAGTGCCTGAAATTGGATTAGGCACCTACAAACTGTATGGGAGAGAATGCTATCAAACAGTTAAAACGGCATTAGATTTGGGATATACCCATATTGACACGGCACAAATGTATAAGAATGAAAAAGAGATTGGTCAGGCAATACGTCAAACTGTCGTAGCAAGAGAAGATCTTTTTATCACCACTAAGATCTGGCATACGAATCTTGAACACGATGAGGTCCTGCAGTCTGTGGAAGACAGTTTGAAAGAATTGGATACTCACTATGTAGACCTGCTTTTGATTCATTGGCCAAATAAACAGTATTCTCTTGAAAAAACGTTTGAGGCAATGCTGGTATTGAGAGATCAGGGTAAAGCCATGAATATCGGGGTCAGCAATTTTACCATGGCCTTGGTGAAAGAGTCTATCGAAGAAATAAGAGTGCCGGTATTTTGTAACCAGGTTGAATTTCACCCGTTTCTGGCACAATTTGATATGCTTGAATATTCCTATGACAATGATTTTTTATTAATGGCCTATAGTCCACTTGCTCAGGGCAAAATTTTGGAAAATAAAACTCTTCAAAAAATTGGCCAACAGCACGGAAAGACGGCAGCACAAGTTTCTCTTCGATGGCTGATAGAGCAAGAAAATGTTGTTGCTATACCGAAAGCATCATCAGAGGCACATTTACGGGAAAATATTAATGTTTTTGATTTTGAATTATCGGACGAAGAATTTGAATTAATCGATAATCTCAATCGTTCCGAGCGACTGGTAAATCCGTCTTTTGCACCTGACTGGGATTAAATCCTATTTTTCAGTATAACCACCAGCCATCGTAACGCTTCTGGAACGCTTCCTACTATCTATGAATTACCTGCAGCAGCTTTCAATACAGGAATTTAATTGTGAGTTA
>SLOU01000269.1 GCA_007132385.1 Balneolaceae bacterium
CATACAATCTCAGCTCAAATCCCGGTGCCGCTTTAACTTTTGGCAAATTTTGCAATTTGACTCGAATATTCCGGTTAATTTGGGCTGAGTCCAAATGTTCCGGAATTTTCTTTATCAGAGTTTCAAAGTTCAGGGCATCGCGTATGTTAAATGACTCATCGGCATATTTCAGAACCAAATCATGAATAGTGTCTTCTGTAAATTGAAAATGTAGCATAAGTCATAATGATAAAATTGTCGCCTGGTTTCAGGTCATTGAATAACCACTCTACCAATATAACCTATGCTTTGTCATTTTGTTTCCGAATTCACATAATCTTCCAGTATTTCCTGCAACTGAATGCGACCCCGGTTTATTCTTGACTTTACCGTACCCATTGCACTCCCGGTAATTTCAGCAATTTCTTCATAGCTGAGTTCCTGGATATCCCTTAAGACGATAGCTTCACGAAATTCTTCATTCAGGTCCATGAGCGCTTTTTCAAGCTGTTTAACACAGAGTTTTTGATGAAGTGCTTCATCCTGAAGGATATTGGAATCTTCAAAGTTCATTTCACGTGATTCCGGATCATCGGGATCTTCATGAATGGAAATTTTGTGCATACGTTGCTTCTTTTTATATAAGCTCTTTGCCAGATTCAAAGCAATTGTATACATCCAGGTCGAAAATTTTGCGATTCTTTCGTAGGAATGTTTGCTGCGATGAACTCTGAGAAATGTTTCCTGAACAAGATCTTCGCAATCTTCATGATTATGTGTATAGCGATATAGAAAATTGTGAAGACGATCTTTATACCTCGTAACCAAAATATTAAATGCTTCAATGGTTCCACTCTGAAACATTTCCATTAAATCTTCATCTTCATAGTTGTACAATTTCGCTGTCGAGATCGCTTTCATATCTAATACCCTACTATTTCTGATGTTAACGATTTAGCATGATCGGATTAACCGACTATGCGCTTTACCATCAGGAGAAGAATCGTAGAGGTATTGAGTGTGCTGAATCCCTTTGCAGCTCTGTCAGCATCCAAAAGGGCTTCAAAAATAGCCGGCATCTCATAAAGCCTGAAGTTGGAAGCATCATTCCACAATTGGTTGAAATACCAACTGTTTGAGATGTCCATCTGTTGCTGAATCCGGGATTTGTCCATCCCTTTTTCAGCCAGGCGGCGAATTTTCCAGATGTTGCCGAACACACTGTAAAAGAACCCCACGGTACGAAAAACTTCTCCCGCGTCTGTGTTATTCTTAAGCAACATCTGTTCCACAATGGTAAGTGACTTTTCCAGATTTCGGTCTATTACCGCCTCTTTTAGCTCAAACACCGAAAATTCGCGATATGAGCCAACTATTTTTTTTATATCCGCTTCAGAAAGCTTCTCGTTAGTGTCTACAAAAGTACACACTTTTTCTATTTCTGTGGACAGTAGCTGAAGATCATTACCTACAAGCTGACTTAAAATCCGGGCGGCGCCCGGATCAATCTGCTTTTCAAATTTAAATGCAACCCAATCGATCACCCAATCAGGCAGTTTATAATCGGGAAGTTTTTCAAACTCCTGAACGTAAACATGTTTGGATCTTTTTTTTCCATAAATCGATTGTCCAAACTTTGTCCGTTTATCCGGACCTTTTTTGTCGATTAGCAGAAGAACCGTTGAAGGATTGGGTTGATTTATATATGGAATCAGCTCATCCAGGCTGGATTGGCCCGTATGACTATCCAAATATCTGTAATCTCGTACTACCAATACTCTTTTTTCCGCCATCATCGGATAGCTTTTGGCAATTGATAGTACTTTTTCAAGTGTTACTTCTCTTCCATACAATAAATCCAGGTTAAAATCACGCTGTTCCCTTGGAACCAGATTCAGAATTTCATCCTGAATCAGATCGATAAAAAAGCTCTCATCTCCATAAAGCAGATAGATCGGGCTCAATTTCTCAGGATTTCGAACCGTCTTCAGTGTATCCCTGAAATACTCTATACTGGTTGGTTTAGCCAAAATTAAATCGAATATATTGGGTTAAGGAGTCAAACGCCCCAGCATTCTTGGGAAGGGAATAGTCTCACGGACATGGCTCAATCCACAAATCCAGGAGACTGTCCGTTCAAGACCAAGTCCATAACCGGAATGAGGAACTGTTCCGTATCGGCGAAGATCGAGGTACCATTTAAATGCATCTTCAGGCAGATTATGTTCCTCAATCCTTTTTTTCAGTACCGACAGGCTGTCTTCACGCTGACTTCCTCCAATTATTTCACCATATCCTTCCGGTGCCAAGACATCCATAGCTAGGGCAAGTTTCTCATCTGCCGGGTCTCTTTTCATATAAAAAGCCTTTACCTCTGCCGGGTATCGATGAATGATCACAGGGGCATCAAATTGCATGGTCAAAATAGTTTCATCACTGCCTCCAAAATCATTTCCCCATTTAAATTCCGATACTGACTTTTCCCAAACAGGTATATTTCGAAGATCTTCTTTCACCTGGTCGAGTCTGGCATAAATCTCTTTAACTCTTTGATCAATTTGGGCTTTCCGCCATTTTTTTTCTGAACCCCGTTCTTTTCCGATTTCTTCGAGTTCATTATTCAGATCCTGTTTTTCCTGATCTCTCTCTTCTGTCATTTTTTCAAGCACACCTGCCGTTTTCCGGCTTTTAAGTATATCAACGGCATTTGTATAGGTAATCCGGTGAAAATCATTCTTTATGGCCTGTTTCAGGTATGTTGTATCCCGTTCCAGAATCTCCAGTTCATTCCTGCATTTACTCAGTACCTCCGATAAAATTGACTTGATCATTTCTTCGGCAAGGTCCATATTCATATCAAGATCGTAATAAGCCATCTCCGGTTCAATCATCCAGAACTCGGTCAGGTGACGTCTCGTTTTACTCTTTTCTGCACGAAATGTAGGGCCGAATGTGTACACCCTGCCGTGAGCCATTGCCATAGCTTCAGCATAGAGCTGGCCGGATTGAGTGAGATACGCTTTTTCTTCAAAATAATCCGTCTCAAAAAGGGTTGTAGTTCCCTCAGCAGCATTTCCAGTAAAAATCGGTGCATCGAGTTGTAAGAATTCACGGTTTTGAAAAAAAGTATGAATCGCAAAAACGATAGCATTGCGAACCCTCATGGCTGCCCATTGCCGCTGACTGCGTAACCACAAGTGACGATTTTCCATCAGGAATTCAACTCCATGCTCTTTGGGAGTAATCGGATATTCATCAGCGATCTGAACTATTTCAAGACCGGTGACATGCAGTTCATACCCTCCAATACTTCTGTCATCTTTGACCACTTTGCCGGAAACTTCCAGTGAGCTTTCCTGGCGTAACAAACCGGCATCTTCCCAAACGCGGCCATCGACATCTGCTTTGGAAACGACACATTGACAAATCCCGGTTCCATCTCTCAATTCAATAAAAATAAGCGACTTGCTGCTGCGGTTGTTATATACCCAACCTTTGAGGGTTACACTTTTATTTTCATGCTGACTTAATTGATTGATATATATCATTACAATTATTCAGTTTAAAAATTGAATTTCCATTTTGAAGATCATGCAGTTATTTAGCTTCTGCTATAGAATGTTCCGGCAGCAAAAGTGTTTCCGAATAATAGGATTTATCAAAATATTCTTCAGCAAAGGTACGGATATCTGATGCGGTCACTGCATCGATGTTTTCGACAAGTTCATCAAGAGTTATAAAACGGTTAAAATACAGTTCACTTTTGGCCAGACGTGTCATTCTGTTACTCATGCTTTCCTGTGATAAAAGCAATTTGCCTTTCAACTGGGATTTAGCTTCTTCCAGTTCTTTTTTTGGAATAGGCGTTTCAACAAGATTATCAAATTCTGCATGTATCAGTTCACGAACATGATCGACATACTCTTTGTCCGTTCCTATATACACTCCAAAGAGCCCGCTATCCGTATAAGATTGATTAAACGTACCGATTGAGTAACAATAGCCATATTTTTCCCGCACATTCTGGTGAAGCCTCGAGCTCATTCCCCCACCAATCACAGTGTTTGCAAGCAATAATAAATATTTATCATCATGATCAAAATGCAATCCCCTGCGACCTATGATCATATGAGTCTGTTCAATGGGTTTGGAAAGAGTTTCTTTATGGGGTGTGTATGCCGTTAGTATGGTTTCAGAACTCATTTCAGACTTAACAGCTGAATCATTCAGATATTTGCGTACAAGCTTAACAACCTGTTCGTGTTTTACATTTCCGGCAACGGATACCAAAATATTCCCTGGCTGATATCTTTTGTTCACATAATCGATCAGATCGGATCGGTCAAATGCGTTCACTGTTTCTTCAAAACCTATGATTGGTCTGCCTAAAGGATGATCTTTAAAAACACGTCGGCTAAAAGCTTCGAACAGATAATCTTCAGGGCTGTCTCGGTACATTTTCATTTCTTCGATAACCACTTTTTTCTCTTTCTCCACTTCATCCACTGGAAATGTAGAATTACGAACCATATCAGAAAGCACATCAAGGGCACGTGTAAGTTCGGTATCGAGGGATCTGGTATAATAACAGGTATATTCATTGGAAGTAAATGCATTCATATACCCACCAACCGATTCCATACTCAAAGCTATATCAAAAGCTGATCGAGTAGAGGTCCCTTTGAATAACATATGTTCCAGGAAATGAGTAATACCGGCCTGTTCATCAGGTTCATCCCTGCTGCCGGTTTTCACCCATATTCCTGTAGCTACACTTTTCATGCTATCAATTCGCTCGGTAACGATTTTTAAACCGTTATCCAAAACGGTTTTTTCCACAAAGTCAATTTTTTTCCAGTTATTCATGATTTTCTTTTACTCTCGTTTTACCTGCCTGGGCAAATGGATATTAAAAAACGCCATTCCGTTTACAAGCAGAATGGCGTTTATTTGAAACGGTTTATTATAAGGTATTGGTATTACTCTTCTCCTCCATCCTTCGGGAGTAAAGCTTTTCGACTCAACCTTAATTTATTGCCGTGCTCCACCTTTAGTAATTTTACTTCAATTTCGTCACCCACCGATAAAACATCATTGATATTTTTTACATGAGAATGATTTACTTCAGAGATGTGTAACAAACCTTCTCTGCCCGGAACAATTTCGACAAATGCACCATAATCTTTCAATGCTTTTACTATACCGGAATAAACTGCACCTTCATCCAGTTGTCCTGTGATTGCCTTTATCTTTTCCTTGGCTTTTTTAGCGTTTTCAAGATTTTCAGAAGATATGGTAATCAGTCCGTTGCCACTTTCATCTTCTTCAACAATGATTTCTGTATTCGTTTCACGCTGAAGTGTCTGAATTACTTTACCACCCGGGCCAATAACAGCGCCTATCATATCGCCATCGATCTTCATTTTAAGAAACTGAGGAGCGTATTCAGATAATTGTTTACGTGGTTCGGAAATTGTCTCTTTCATCTTCGACAGGATATGCAATCGGCCGGAATGCGCCTGTTCCAAAGCCTTTTCCAGTATTTCAAAACTGATACCCTTTACTTTCATATCCATTTGAGTGGCAGTTAAACCATCAGTAGTTCCCGCCGTTTTAAAGTCCATATCACCCATAAAGTCTTCTTCTCCGCGAATATCGGACAGTACGACATGGTTATTCTCCCCAATAATAATACCCATTGCGATACCCGCAACCGGTTTTTTGATAGGAACACCGGCATCCATTAAAGCCATGGAACCACCACAAACCGATGCCATTGAAGATGATCCGTTGGATTCAAGAATGTCAGAAATTACCCGAACTACATAACTGAACTCATCAAAATCAGGCATCATTCTTTTCAGGGCACGTTCAGCCAAAACGCCGTGGCCAATCTCCCTGCGGCCGGGCCCCCTCAAAAAGCCGGCTTCACCCACACTGTACGGTGGAAAATTATAGTGCAGCATAAACTGTTTAGCTTCTTCATGAAATAACGTATCCACGTTTTGTTCATCCCGTTTCGAGCCAAGAGTTATAGAAACCAGTGCCTGGGTTTCTCCCCGTGTGAATATCGCTGATCCATGTGTTCTGGGCAGGTACCCTACACTTGTCCAAATATCCCGGATATCGTCCGGGCCACGTCCGTCGATACGACGTTTCTTTTCGAGAATCTGATTTCTCAATTCACGCTTTTCAATATCACTAAAGAGATTAAGAACATCACCTTTGGTCTCTTCATATTCTTCTATTTCTGTAATCTCATCAACAACTTCATCCCGGATCTGTTTTAATTTCTCTCCATATTCCTCTTTACCAAGGCCAATACTCACAACATCCTTGACACGCTGACCTGCAAGCTCTTCTACTTTGCTTTGAAGTTCTACATCCACCGGTTCGGGTATAAATTCACGTTTCTCTACACCAAACTCCTCTCGAAGTTCATCCTGGAATTCACATAACTTGACAATCGCCTTGTGTCCGGCTTTGATGGCATCGAGCATCTCTTTTTCAGAAATCTCCTGCATCTCTCCTTCTATCATGAGAACACTATCGGCCGTACCACCGATGATCATATCGATATCACAGACTTTCAACTCCTCAATGGTCGGGTTAATAACAAACTCTCCGTCAATTCGACCAACACGAACTTCAGCCATCGGTCCGTCAAAAGGAATATCCGAAATATGTACAGCCGCTGAAGCACCAAAACCACCAAGTACATCAGCTTCATTTAGTCCATCAGATGAGACAACCGAACATATAATTTGGGTTTCATTTACATAACCTTTTGGAAATAAAGGCCGCAAACTTCTGTCAATTAAACGGCTCGCCAGGATCTCAAGTTCCGATGGCCTTCCCTCTCGTTTGATAAATCCACCCGGGAAACGACCTGCGGCAGAAAAACTTTCACGAAGATCGACAGTCAAAGGGAAAAAGTCCTGTCCGGGCCGTGGATCTTTGGCACTTACGGCCGTACATAGCACCATAGTTTCCCCCATTTTTACAACAACAGCTCCATCAGCCAGTTTGGCTAGTCTGCCGGTTTCAATTGATAACGTTTTTCCGGGTGCAAATTCTACACTTCTAAAATCTTCTTTCATTTGTCTACTGTATTATTCTATTTCTGATCTGAGTATTTACTGTCGGCATTAAAACCACATGGAATGAAATCAGCCGTTGTACGCCGGATAAGCTGAATCCGGCAGAAAAGATAGTTTACATATACCAAAAAGGCACGTCCTTTAAAACGTGCCTTTTCATTAAAATCCTGTTATTTACGGATGCCTAATTCCTTGATAAGAGAACGATATTTTTCAATATCATTTTTCGTCAGATAATTAAGTAAACGTCTGCGTTTACCTACCATAAGTAATAGCCCCCTTCTTGAAGCATGATCTTTGGAGTGCACCTTTAAATGTTCGGTCAAATGGTTAATTCGCTCGGTTAATATGGCGATCTGTGCCTCCGGAGATCCCGCATTACCGGCCGATCCGCCATATTTTTCAATAATTTCTTCTTTATGCTCTTTGGTCAGACTCATTTCAACATTTCAATGGTTATTAACTTTTTATGCCTTTATAATAGCTTTTTAAGATAAACTTAATTCTACTATTTGGCAATTCATTCTTGCTTCATTAATGCATTCAGGCTGGATTCTTTATCCTTGTGAAGCTGATCTCTCAAAGAGTTTATCCCGCTGAATTTCTGTTCGTCCCGGATACGCTGAATAAACCGTACCTGTATATTTGTTCCGTAGATATCACGTTTAAAATCGAATATATGAACTTCTAGTATTTCTTTTTCACCTTCAAATGTCGGACGAATACCAATATTCATCATACCCTGGAATTTTTCTCCGTCAATATGTACCGTCACAGCATATACGCCTCTTTTGGGAATTACTTTCCGGGGGTGATCAGGTTTTATATTGGCAGTCGGATACCCGATTTTTTTTCCCCTGTTATCTCCGTGCACGACGGTTCCATGTAAAAGGTATGGCCTTTCCAATAATTTTTCTGCTAATTTTACATCCCCTTTTTTCTGTAAGGTATTGCGAATAGAAGTACTGCTTACAGTCCGTTTGCCTACCTCCTGTCTCGAAACCACATATACATCAAAACCAAGTTCACTGGCAATAGCCTGAACCGTTTCGATTGTTCCTTCACGGTTTCTGCCGAATTGATGATCGTAGCCGA
>SLOU01000070.1 GCA_007132385.1 Balneolaceae bacterium
CGTGAACTGTAGACTTTTTTTACCGGCTTGGATGGAATGAGCTGAGGAACGTGACGATCAATCGGTTTCAGGTTGAAATGATCGATCAATTTTTGAAGTGTGTTATCGGTACTGCCGTCATTAATGATAATGACCTCAAAATCACTGAACTCCAGGTTTAGGAGCCCCCGGGTCGATTCTATCACAGTGGCTTCTTCATTATATGCCGGGGCCAAAACACTAATGGATTGGTATAAATTAGTGCCAAATAATCCGGAAAGCTCATATATATCTTCTTTCTTTTTAGAGCGTTTGGTTTGAAAATAGGAGAACATGATAAGCAGAATATAGGAGCCATTTATAATAATAAAGTAAATGAAGAACAGGATATTAATAGCAACAATCGTGTAAATCAGAAATTCCATACTTTTATAAACTTGGTGATAATAAGTTAGTGTCAGATCTTCTGGCGTACCTCAGCCATAATTTCACCGGACAATTCTTTCCACTCTTTTTTTGACAAAGCGGGGGGATCCATATTTTCAAGGTTGATGCCTTTAAATTTTCCGAGCGCTTTGGCAGCTTCATATCGCACCATAAAATCCGGATCATTTAACAGCCATTGTAAAACCGGAATGGAAACCTTTTTTTTGAAAAAACCGAGACTTTTAGCGGAAGTCCGCCTGAGGTTTGCATGATCTGAAACAGCAAAATAATGGTGTATATCCTGAATGATTTTCTCTTGTCCAAATTTGGTTAAAACAGATATCAGTGATTTAAGGACTTCCGGATCGGTCGATTTCTTGTCGATTGACTTGTAATAATTCCACAGAAAATCGACCCCGTGGAAATATTCTAACTCATCAAGTATCCGGATGAGTACGGCGGTTCGTTGGGGAGGTATCGATTCATCTTCGATAAGCGTCATGATCAGTTCAGCTTCTTTGTCGTGATATTCATCCCCATGTTTTGTAAACTGGACAAGCAGATCACTTAATGCCATGTCGGACACTTTTTTGTTCATCAGTACATTCTTCAAGGCAGCTGTTTTATTTTTATGGTCGCCATGGACAATCAGAGCACTTGTAGCTGCATAACACAAGATGGCGTGATCATTACCGGTAAATTGAGCCAGCCGTGGCAAAAATTCTGCCGGGAAATCCGTTTTTTTTGCAAAGTAAAGACAAGCCTTGGCCTGTAGTATCGGCTCATCCGAATGAAACCATTTTTCAAAATGAGATCGGATTTCATCAATATCGATCAACTGGTTCAATTTATTGTGCTCCTTGCCTTCAAGGGACCCTTCAAGCTGATTTACAAGTTCAAGAAGGATAATAAAATCTAGCTTATGCTTTAGTTTCGATTTTATCTGTTTCATAGTTACTTCTCCGCTGATATACCGAATGATCTGTTCAGTGAGTTGCTCGGTTTTATATTCGCGATATTCCCTTCTTTTATAGAGAAATAATCGTCCGATTAATGCTATACCAAGTACAACAAAGGTTAATGCAAGAATTGCAAAAACCACATATAGCAGTATTATTTCGCTATTTGAATCTAGAAAACGAATCACATGCAGGCCGGTAATTTTATTGATTAATGATTCGATTCAGTCTTAGCAGAAATTCATCCATTTTAAAAGGTTTTGGAACATATTCCAGTGCTCCGAGGTTAAATCCCCTGGAAATATCTTCCGTTCTTTTTTTTGTGGATAACATGATGACCTTGAGATCTGAAAATTCGATCTCACCTGAATTCTGAAGTTTTTCCAGAATTTCAAAACCGGACATACCGGGAAGCATGACATCAAGGACCAATACTTCAGGTTTTTCACTCAGAATATATTTCAAACCTTCAATACCGTCTTTTTTGTGTTCTACCTTATGTCCAAGTGCATTCAGGCGATAAACAATCAATCTCGCAGTCATTTCTTCATCTTCGACAACAAGTATATGTTTTGAAGGCATGGTCAAATCAAAGGGTATAGCTTATATTTTCAATATAAGATATGAATATCACCTGCATTTCTCACCATCTATTTCAAAATGATGCAACGGGTAAAAAGACAGTGAGAGTGCGGAGCGGCAGTTGTATCAATGGAAACCAGCTACTAATTGATCATTGTAATTTGTATCATGAACCGGCCATAAATTAACGGATTTCCTATGGAAAAGATGACTGTAATAGTAGCTTTTGGAGGTATATCACCTGAACATGAAGTTTCCGTTTTGACTGCCATGCAGGCGATTCACACATTTGATCCTGAACACTTCAAAACGATACCCCTTTATATAACGAAATCGGGTCAATGGCTAACCGGGCCCGATCTAAAAAAGCTGGAACATTATGAACAACTTGAAAAAATTAATGAAATAGGGGTACCTTGCAGTTTTGCACGTAATTCTTATGGAAAAACCGTATTAAAAGAGCAGAAGTCAGGTTTTTTTCAAAAAACAAAGGAATATCCGGTCGACCTGGTACTGGTTTCTTTTCATGGATCGGATGGAGAAAATGGTGCATTTCAAGGTGTTTGTGAAACATTCAATATTCCCTATACGGGTTGTGATGTATTATCCTCGGCAATTGGAATGAATAAGGTTACAGCCAAGATGATATGCCGTTTGAATGGTATATCGGTTGTGGATGATGTGCACTTCAATGAAGCAGAATGGGAAACGGGTCAAAATAAAATTGAGAAAAGTATTAAGGAACTGGGATATCCGGTGGTTGTTAAGCCGGTTAACCTGGGAAGCAGCATAGGTGTATCGATGGTTAAAGACAAAGGCGAATTGAGAGCTGCCGTTGAACTGGCCTTTCGCTATGATGAACACCTTCTTGTTGAAAAAGCAGTGAAGCCTCTGATGGAAATCAACTGCTCCGTACTTGGAGATGTCAGTAACGCTAAAGCCAGTGTATGCGAACGTCCCCTTGGCAAAGAAGAACTTTTGTCGTTTACAGATAAGTATATAGGTGAATCAGGTGATATGAAAGGGATGGCGTCGGCCGACCGAAAAATACCGGCGGATATTCCCGATTCATTGTCAGAACAGATTAGGCAAACCTCCCTGGATATATTCAAGGTTTTTGGTGCATCCGGCGTATCACGGCTGGATTTTCTGGTTAATAGCGATACCAATGAATTTTTCTTTAATGAAATTAACACGATCCCGGGGTCTTTTTCATATTATTTATGGGAAGCATCTGAAGTTACATTTGCTCAATTGCTGAACAGACTGATCAAACAGGCCAACAAGCGTCATCGCAAGAAGAACGGACGTGTACAATCATACGAAACCAACTTACTGAGTGAAAAAGCTGTGAAGGGTTTAAAAGGGTTAAAAGGTGAGAAAAACCAATAAAGTTGATACTCGCAAAGAATGATGAGATTTGCACTAATAGCTCATACTGATAAATACATCGTAGCTCCTCCACTAAAAGCTGTTTTTGAATGGTGTAAAAAAAATCGGGTGAAAACTTTTGCTTTATCGTCCCTGTATGATCTGGCTGGAATTAAACCAGATAGTAATCTTCAGGTTACGGAAAGTAACAGCGAATCGGTGCGTCAGGCTGAAATTGTGGTTGCAATTGGTGGAGACGGAACCATGCTTTATACCGCACAAAAATTGAAAAATCTTGATATTCCGGTATTGGGAATAAACTGCGGGCGCCTCGGTTTTATGGCGAACATTCAACAGGATCAAATTGACCAGGCACTAAAATCAGTTGTACGGGAAAATTACCGGATCGACGAACGTGCAATGTTGCAAGCACAGGTAAATGGCAGTGATACCTATCATGCACTGAATGAATTTCTGTTTACGAAAAAAGATACCACATCGATGATTTCCGTGACTGCCGGCTACGACGGACAATTCGTAAACAGCTATTGGGCCGATGGATTAATCGTGGCTACACCAACCGGTTCTACAGCCTACAACCTTTCAACTGGTGGACCCATTGTAATGCCAAAAACACCGGTTATGCTTTTGACACCAATTAACCCTCATACGCTCACAACACGCCCTTTGGTATTACCTTCTGACAGAACATTAACAGTGCGTGTTGAAAAGGAAGTTGAACATGTGCTTTTTTCATACGATGGTAAAATCATGGAAATAAATGAAAACCAACTTGAAGTTACCATACAGCAATCGGATCATTCGGTAAAGCTGATCCAGTTGAAAGGGCAAAACTATTTTGACACGCTACGTACAAAACTGATGTGGGGACTCGATTCACGAGAAAATAAATAAACATTTGAAGTTGGTCTTCAATCGTATGGAAGCTATTTTTTAAATTACAGGCACAGGAAATATTTTACACTGAAAAGCTAATTAACGAGGAAGAATCATATGAAAGTAACAGTAGTAGGAGCAGGTGGAAATGTTGGCTCTACAGTAGCTCTGACCGTAGCGCAGCGTGATTTTGCAAAAGAAGTAGTTATGGTGGATATCGAACAGAAAGAAGGAGACAAAACGTTTTATCCATCCAGAGGCCGTGCACTCGATCAATGGGAGTCGGCCCCGGTTCACGGTTTTGATACACGGCTCACCGGGACTGTCGACTACGAAGACACGGCCGATTCGGATGTCTGTGTAATAACGGCCGGTATTCCAAGAAAGCCCGGTATGAGCCGGGATGATTTGCTGGAAATCAATGCTAATATTGTACGATCGGTTACAAGTCAACTGATGGAGTACTCTCCCGATACGATTCTCATTGTAGTTTCAAATCCGTTGGATGTTATGACCTATGTGGCTTATGAAGCAAGTGGTTTGCCGAAGGAAAAAGTGATGGGAATGGCGGGTATTCTGGATACGGCGCGCTACCGGGCTTTTCTGGCTGAAGAACTAAACGTTTCTCCCAAGGATATCCAGGCATTGCTGATGGGAGGGCATGGCGATACTATGGTGCCGTTGCCAAGATATACTACAGTTTCCGGGATTCCCGTTACACAACTCATTGATTCAGACAAACTGGACGGTATTGTTGAAAGAACCAAAAAAGGAGGTGGAGAGATTGTCGGATTGATGGGAACCTCTGCCTGGTATGCCCCCGGAGCTGCTGCTGCACAAATGGTAGAAGCAATCATGCTCGATCAAAACAGAATTTTTCCATGTTGTGCCCGTTTGACAGGGGAGTATGGAATTGATAATTTATACGTCGGCGTTCCGGTAAAGCTTGGTCACGGCGGTATAAAAGAGATTTTGGAGGTTGATTTAGACGAAAAAGAACAAGATCTTTTAGCTGAATCAGCTTCTCATGTACGTTCCGTACTTGAAGACTTCAAGAAGCTTATGAAAGATTGAGCTTTTATTAATCGCAAATAAACGAAGACGTAGAATCTTCACTACTTGCAATTCTAAACCTCCAGGATTTTTAAAAATTCTGGAGGTTTTTTATTTCTGCTCCCCCCGGAAGGTTTATAACACTTCACTTTCAGTGCAGTGTGGTTTAGTTCATTCATTTTCGAATTACAGCTCAACATTTTCAAGTTCCCGCAGAAGCGGATAAGAGGTTAGATCGTACTGAATGGGTGTAAGAGAGGCAAAACCTGATTCAAGAGCGTTTATGTCGTTTCCTTCATCTCTGTCGAGCAATTGGAATTTTCCCGTCAGCCAATAATAAGACCGGTTGTTGGGATCAACCCGCCCTTCAAATTCTTCAACATAGCGGCTGTCAGCCTGTCGGGCCCACCGGATACCTTTCAGCGGTCCGGCCGGAACATTCAGGTTAAGAGTGACACCGCGCGGAAGTCCGTGATTCAACACATATCGAATGACACGCCGGGCGGCATCCTTTGCACCCGTCAGATCGGCATCTTCGCTAAAGTCGGTACAGCTAACGGCGATCGAAGGGTATCCGAGGATGGTTCCTTCCGTAGCGGCACTAACGGTTCCGGAGTAGAGAATATTAATACCGGCATTGCTGCCGTGGTTGATGCCACTGACTACAAGATCGGGACGTCGTTTCAATAACTGGTTATGAGCAAGTTTAACCGAATCAGCCGGGGTTCCCGAAACGGCCTGTCCGCTATACTTTCCATCGATGGTAAAGGAACGTGAACGCAACGGAGTGTTGATCGTGATTGCATGGCCTACAGCACTTTGCTGGCGGTCGGGGGCTATAATCGCTACCTCTGCAAATTCATCGGATACTTCGGCCAATGCTTTGATTCCAGGGGAAAAAATACCGTCATCATTACTGACAAGAATCAATGGTTTGTCTCTGTTATTCATATCAGTACTGTTCTTCTTTACCGGGGAAATCTACATTTTTTACATCTTCAATATATTGCTCAATGGCATTGTGCATGATGGAATGAAGATCGGCATAGCGACGGAGAAATCGTGGATTAAATTCCTTGTTTAATCCGAGCATATCATGTAAAACCAGAACCTGACCGTCGCAATCCGGTCCCGCTCCGATTCCAATCGTCGGCACACGAACCGAGTCAGTAACTTTCCGGGCCAGGGAGGCAGGTATTTTTTCAAGAACTATGGAAAACACACCGCTTTCTTCCAATGCACGTGCATCCTGAATCAATTGTTCGGCTTCCGACTCTTCCCGGGCTCTGACTTTATATGTACCGAATTTGTATATACTCTGCGGGGTGAGTCCGAGATGTCCCATTACCGGTATCCCTGCATCTACAATACGTTTGATTGTATCGGTAATTGCTTCTCCTCCTTCAAGTTTTACTCCGTGGACACCGGCTTCTTTCATCATTCGACCGGCACTGATCAGAGCTTCTTTAGCAGTAACCTGATAACTCATAAACGGCAAATCAGCAATGACAAGGGCTTTATCAACTCCACGTACTACACAGGAGGCATGGTAAAGCATGTTATCGAGTGTCATTGGTATGGTCGTTTCGTGACCAGCCATGACATTACTGGCTGAATCACCAACAAGAATTACTTCTATTCCGGCCTGATCGACAATCTTCGCCATCGTATAATCATATGCCGTGAGCATGCTGATTTTTTCGTTATTTTTTTTCATATCCACCACGGTTTGGGTGGTTACTTTCGGCGGACGGTCATTGGGTGAAGATTGGGTACTCATCTGTCAGTTCTCCCTGGGTACAAGCGCAGCGGAAGCTTCCAGTTCGCAGGTTATGTCACCTTCAACAGTTGCAAACCCCTTCATCATTATGAAATTACGTTTGTGATTGATCAATTCCACTTCCAGCATGAGAACATCTCCGGGTACAACCTGGCGCCTGAATTTGGCATTTTTTATACCGGTGAAAACAATTAATGAAGATTCCGGATCTTGCACCTTCTCACTCATCATCAGGATGCAGCCGCTTTGTGCCAGGGCCTCAACCTGTAAAACACCGGGCATGATCGGAGCTCCGGGAAAATGTCCCTGGAAAAAAGGTTCGTTGACAGTGACATTTTTGACAGTTTTGATTTTATCGCTTTCCAATTCAAGGACACGATCAACAAGCAAAAAAGGATAGCGGTGCGGTATCAGTTTTTTAATTTCTTCTATCTGCATATACCTATTATTTAATTACGTAGTGAATTATAAATATGTGATGTAAAAGCCTTATCGTTAAATATCAGGATAGGATGAAGTTAACATATCTTGACAAATAATTTCGACTTGTATAAAAAACGGCTTCAAATACTACTTTATACATAACATGTTATTTTCTGGTATGTTTTCGTACAGTAAAATCTTCTGTCAGGATTTAATACCGACATATACGTAGGCGATACCACCTGTGAGTGACTTTTTTCTATACTCTGTGAAAAAGCCTGTTTTTTTCATCAGTGTCAAAAACTCTTCACCTGCCGGAAAAGCTGCACTGGTTTCAGGCAGATATGTATAAGCTTCCCTGTTGCCGCTGATCAACCCTCCAATCGCCGGCATAATGTGTTTGCTATACAACTGATATGGATATTTTAATAAACCGTTTGGCTGGCCGAATTCCAACACCACAACTTTGCCTCCGGGTTTTATAACCCTGGCCATTTCTCCAAGGGCCTGAACCGGATCGTCAACATTTCGAATGCCGAAAGCAATACTGGCAATATCAAACCGGTTGTCCGGATAGGGAAGATTCATGGCATCAGCAACTTCAAAGTCAACGTTCAGGGATTTTGCACGGGCTTTTGCGGGAGCCAAATCGATCATCTCCTTACAAAAATCAGTTCCAAGAA
>SLOU01000239.1 GCA_007132385.1 Balneolaceae bacterium
ATGAGGTACCATTATTTGATGGAAATAGCACATAAATACAGTTTCAGGGTGCACAACAGTGAGGAAGACGGCGGTTACATTGCATTGTCACCGGAGTTCCCGGGGCTCAGTGCTTTTGGTGAAACGCGGGAAGAATCCATCAGGGAATTCGAAACTGCACTGGAGCTCTTCTTTGAGGTTTACGGAGATGAAGGAAAGCCATAAAAAGTGGTAAATAATTCCCGGAATTTTACGGTTAAATTCTCGTGATGAGCAACTTTAAATAAGGCAATAGTATTATTCCAAATCTTGTCAATATCAAGAAACATTTGCTTGGCCTGACAAAAAAAAAGACTTTTATCCGCAATGTTGCAATGGTCGCTTCTGGCACCGCGCTTGCACAGGCCATTGCATTAGCGTTTGCTCCGGTTATCACACGTTTATATGATCCAGCTCAATTCGGGCTTTTTGGTTCGTTCATGGCTTTGGCTGCAGTGTTCTCTCCGATTACTGCCCTGACGTATCCTATTGCAATTGTGCTTCCCAAGGATGACAGAGATGCAAACGGGATTGCACATTTATCGCTCTATATTGCTTTGGGATTGGCTGTATCAGTGGCCATAATTATCATACTGGTTGGGGACTCGATTTTAGAAATTCTTGAATTGCAGACTATTCAATCATATATCCTACTGTTACCATTGACCATGTTTTTTGTTGCATGGCTGCAGGTTAATCAGCAATGGATTATCAGAAATGAACAGTTTCAGGTAAAAGCAAAAATTGCGGTTTTGCAATCTTTTATTGTTAACGCAGCAAAAAGTGCCATCGGCATGGTAAATCCGTTGGGAGTTGTTCTGATAGTTATTGCAACACTTGGGAGTGCATTGCATGCAGTAATGTTGAATTTTGGATTGAGAAAATACAACACTTCGAATTTTGTTGAAAAAGGGAATTCAGAATTCAACAGTTTAATGGACCTGGCAAGAAAATACAAAGACTTTCCTCTTTACAGAGCACCCCTTCAACTTGTTAACAATGTCACCGTCAGCATTCCAATACTAATACTATCAGCATTTTTTGGTGCAGCGGCAGCTGGTTTTTTTGTATTAAGTGTAAAAATACTTAACAAACCAACTGAGATGATTGGAAAATCTGTTGCTGATGTATTCTATCCACATGTGGCAAATAGAGCCAAAGCCCACAGAGATATAACCCCTTTAATCATTAAATCAACCATAGTTTTATTTGCCATAGGACTACCATTTTGCATCATTATAGTTGTTTTTGGTCCAGTGCTATTCAGTTTTATATTTGGGCAGGAATGGTATGTTGCTGGGGAGTATGCAAGGTGGATTTCAGTGTGGATGCTATTTGTTTTGGTAAACAAGCCAAGCATTAGAGCAATACCAGTTATTTCTAAACAGAAAAGTTTCCTTATTATAACAATAATAGCCAGAGTGATTGCGATTGCTACCATGTTCGCAGGTTATTATCTTTTCAAGAATGATATAGTAGTAGTTGCTGCATTGTGTATTACAACATCCCTTTTTGATATCTTTTTAATAGTATATACCATAATAAGTTCAGATTGGTATGATAAGAACAATGTAAAAAGCTATTCAATATAATGTTTAGTGCATATTGAAAACCCACCTGCTCAGCAGGTGGTAATGTTCTTTTGGCTCTGCCTTCAAAATAGTAAAGAAATTGCGTTGGCGTAGCCATGAATTTGGCATAAAGCCACATCCTTTGGGTTTGGATAGTCAAATTCAAGCAATTTCTTTACTAATCAAGACTAAAGGATTATAATTATTGGAATGAGTAAAAAAATACTTATTGTCTCCAGATCATTTTATCCATTGATTACTCCAAGGTCTTTCAGGGCAACGGAATTAGCTTGCGAATTTAGCAGACAGGGACATGATGTTACTGTACTAATACCTGTTGAAGGATTTGACTACAGTAAATTTGAAGAAAAAAATAACATAAAAATAAAAAACCTTGGAAAATTGCATCCATGGGAAAATGATGTAGGTGGAAGTGGAATATTAAAATTAGTTTTTAAACTTATCCGTGCGATACTCATATTATTTTTTGACTACCCATCAATCCATATATCATTCTTGGTAAAGAATGCACTGAAAAAAGAGAATGGATATGATTTAATGATTTCTATTGCGGCACCCCATTCCATACACTGGGGTGTTGCAGCAATACGTTCTGATGAAAATAAAATTGCTAAAACCTGGATTGCTGATTGTGGCGATCCCTATATGGGTGCTTCAACAAGCCGATATCCAAAATTATTTTATTTTAAATACGTGGAAAAATGGTTTAACAGAAAAGCAGACTTTATTACTGTACCAGTTGAACAAGCTAAAAAAGCATATTACGAAGAATTTAGGCACAAAATATGGGTTATACCACAAGGTTATAATTATAAAAGTATTAAAATATATAAAGGCCGGAATAAAAACAAAGTACCAACGTTTGCGTATGCAGGTACATTTCTAAGGAATGTGAGAGATCCTAAATACTTTCTAGAATATTTGGTAGAAACAGATATAGAATATAGGTTTCACGTTTATACAAATAAAAAGCAATTTATAGAAAAATATCGAAAAAAACTTGGTGATAAGATTGTGATTCATGACAAGGTTCCAAGAGAATCATTGTTATACGAACTCAGTAAAATGGACTTTCTTGTTAATTTAGAAAATAATAGCATGGTACAAAAACCAAGCAAGGTTGTCGACTATTCATATACGGGAAGACCAATATTAAATATACATCCAAATAAGCTAAATCATAATCTAATTGAACAGTTTCTTGATAAAAACTACTCAGGTCAACTTATCGTTGATAATCTTGAACAATATGATATTTCAAATATTGCAAAAAAATATATAAAACTGTCATAGCTGTGCTTGAGTTCTGTGAAAATGAATAATAGTATTAAAATACACCTGTCCTTTTTTGTGTTCATGTTGCCCGTAGTACATGTTATGGCAAATGTTACTACAAACTATTTTGATCCTGGAACGTTTAATCCTGGTTTCATCCGAACGATATACATTACGGTTGTTATACTGTTGGCTTTTTATAAGTTTAATATTCCTGAAAAATCATTATTTCTTATTGCAATAGTTTTTCTAACCTACAATTTGGTTCTTGTCTTTTTGAATGAAGAATTTTTAACTCCTTTAATTAATTTCTTTCGACTTTCGCTTCCGATTTTACTGTTTTTTGTTGGATACTCTGTCATAAATAATCAAGAAAGACTAGATAAGTTATTCAAATACTATTTACTTGCATTGGCTCTGTTTCTTGTTAATATAGTCATTGTAAATATTATGGGAATTGGGGAATCACAGTATGTTGATGATACTTTCTATATGGGTGGTGCCAGAGTTGGCTCTGCAAACGAACTTAGTGTATTCATTCTGATTGCGTTAACTTTTATTTTGATAAACGATCAAAAAAGATGGAACTGGTTTTCCATATTACTTATTGCCGGATCTACCATAATCATATTAGTCTCAATGAGACGTGGTGCTTATTTAACCCTTGCTGGAGGAATGATCATATTTACTTATCTGATTGGCTTTACAAGCAAAAAGATTCTCAGATATCTTGTATTTGCTGGTATCATATTAGTTGCATTGTATCCAATATACAGCACACCCTTGATAGAAAGGTATGAACACAGAAAAATTACTAGAGAAGGATCTTTGGCGAATATCGAAATAGAAGGGAGATTTCAGGAGATGGAGGATGTTCCAGTATCTCTAACAGCAGGTGGTGTTTCGAAATGGCTAACCGGAACACACAATTTGAATTCAGAAAAATACTGGAAAGGAAGGGAAATACATGTTGGTTATTTGGCAATATTACATGGGAGTGGTTTGATCGGTCTTGGATTATTTTTGCTGTTGATTTATACCTTGTTCAATAAAGGTTGGCGCGTTTATAAAAGAACAAAAAATAGTAAGTATCATAAAATTCATCTGGCTCTTTACTTTTCTCTGATTATTTCACTGCTATTATATTTGGTTACGAGCAGAATGCATGGATTTAATCTGGTAGCACCAGTCTTTCTGATGATGGGATCAATTATGGGAACCATTACTAAAAATATAAATAGTCGGTAAACACATAATTAACAAAAAAGTTAGGGTTGAAGCACATGATTATAATATAAATGAAAATCATTATAACCGGGAGAATGGGCAACGGAACGATTCAGGCAAAGTTGGAGGCCTTGAATAAAGTTGAAAGGGTTTCAAAAATCTATTTTCTGAGAAAATATCCGGGACCGGATATTGAGAAAGTTGAATACATCATTTTGCCAAAAATATGCAGGTATTTAATATTCAACGTGACATTGACACCACTGTTCCTTGCCTTCTATGCAAAAAAAATGAACGCATCTTTTATTATTTCTTATCACATCATTCCTCATGCATATTTTGCCACCATAACATCACTAATCACAAACATACCCTACATAGTATGTCAAACCGGGTCGCAGATTCAAGAGAAAGCATGCAAAACATGGGTATGGTTTTTTTTAAAAAAGGTGTTGTCCGGCGCCTGTAAATTCTGTGTGCCTGGAAGTGCTTCCTATCAGTTCTGGGTAGAAAAAGGAATCCCGGCACCACTTTTAGAAATACTTCACAGCACAGTGGACACAGAGAAATATTCGTTAATACCGTTTGATGACAGGGAGTACGATTTCGTTTATTTAGGTAGAATTTCTGCTGAAAAGAGGATTGATTTCCTTATACATGCTTTCTCATTTGTCGCATCCGAAAACCCGGACGCCAGGCTTGTGATCGTTGGTGACGGTCCATTGAAAAAATCCTGTGAATCACTGACACATAAACTCAAATTGTGTAAAAACGTGCATTTTGCTGGTTATCAGAACGATATTCTCCCCTGGCTGTACAAATCGAGATTCATTGTACTCACGTCTGATACGGAAGGTTTGCCTTGCGCCATCCTGGAGGGGATGAGCGCAGGTTTGATTCCCGTCACAACACACGTAGGCAATCTTTCAGATGTGGTCATCCATGGGAAAACCGGCTATCTGGTTGACAAACAGGACTTAAATGGGTTCGCCAAAGCAATGATTGCACTTCTGAATAATAATGATGAGAAAAACAAAGAATTACGTTTGAATGCGAGAAATGTCATCCTGGAGAATCACTCACATGAATCATCATTGCCAAAGTGGAATAACATTTTATAACCGAAACTGAAAATTCATCCCGATACGTACCCGACATAAGTATATATGGCTCTCTATTCTTTTTTTCTTAAGAAAGCTGTGCTTCCAACAGGAGACAGGCTAATGAAAACAAGCCTTTCTTCTTTTTATAATAGAATCAATGAAATGAGAAGCTATTCGCGAGAAGAGATAACACAATGGCAAGACAATCGGGTTCGAAAGTTGCTTCATCATGCTTATTGTAATAGCAGATACTATCAAAAAATTTTCGCTGAACTGGAATTGCATCCCGATGATTTTAAGAGCTCGAAAGATTTAAACAAGCTGCCCAACCTTGAAAAAAGTACTATCTTGGCCCATTTCGATGAGATTATACCTGATAACATCCAGGAAATTCCACATAAAGTTTCCGCAACCGGAGGATCGACTGGTGATCCGATGCCATATATGCTGGATTATGACTCCTGGAGCTTTTCAAATGCCAATAGCATCATCAACTGGGAAAAAGCCGGCTATGAATATGGCGATAAATATCTGGCACTTGGGAGTACATCACTTTTTATCAACAAGAAAGAGTCATTAAAACACAAAGCTTACTATGCATTAAAAAACAAGATCGGGCGTAATGGCATCAATATGTCAAAAAGTGTCTGTATGGAGTATGTATCCCTGATTAAAAGAAGGAAAATCTGTTTCATATATGGTTATGCCTCTTCCATATACTTGCTTGCGAAATATGTATTGGAGCAGAATGAAAAAGTACAGCTTACTGCATGCATAACTACTGCTGAAGTATTAACTGATCAGTACAGGAATACCATTTCAAAAGCATTCCAGTGTAAAATTTTGGATGCTTATGGAGCTCATGACGGGGGTATTACCGCGTATGCTCATGAAAAAGGCTATTTCGAAACAGGTTACAATTGTCTGGTTCGTATTGAAAAAGCGGATCCTAATGGTAAAGGCGCTGCATTATTGACCGATTTGACCAATTTTGCCATGCCATTGATCAACTATAAGTTGGGCGACGAAATTCAAATTAATGATCCGAAAAATGCCGATTATCCATACAATGGACAAATTATTAACAAGGTACTGGGTCGAACCTCGGATATCATCGTTCTGGAGAACGGAAATACATTGACCGGGCCGGGTTTTACAATTTTGTTCAAAGATCTGCCTGTCGAACATTATTGCATCGAGAAAACCGGTGTGAATCAAATCACATGCGGCATCATAAAACAGCCACAATATGCTCATAAACATGAAAGTCTCATCAGGTCAACTTTTGAAAAACATATTGGCGAAGATGCTGAATTGCGTATAGAATATCTGACCGAAATCCCGCTGACAAACAGCGGGAAGAGAGTGTATTTTAAAAACTGAATTCATTTCATAAATACCGGTAGTGAGAATTCTGATTGATATCGGCCACCCGGCACATGTGCATTATTTCCGCAATTTCACCGGTGTGATGAGGGACAGGGGGCACGAACTCTTTTTCTCGGTCAGAGACAAAGAATCGGCCATCGCCCTTATGGCATCTCTGGACTTTAAGTACAAATCAAGGGGAAAAGGAGGCAATGCGCTGATATCCAAAATTTTCAAGCTCGTAACAACCGATATCAGACTGTACAGGATGGCTCAAACCTTCAGGCCGGATGTCATGCTTTCCTATTCCTCACCCTATGCCGCTCATGTATCCAGATGGCTCCGCGTGCCGCATATTGCCCTGGATGACACGGAACATGCCATTTATGGTCACGCACTCTATCGGCCGTTCACCGATGTCATTCTGTCACCGTCTTGCTACATGGGGCCGCGCCACAGGAGACAAATCTTTTTTTCCAGCTATCTTGAGCTTTTCTGTCTGCACCCGAACTATTTCACCCCGGATCCCGGAATCTTTGAAAAACTTGGCCTCGAAAAAGGGGAGTCCTACACTTTGCTGCGACTTGTTGCCTGGAATGCCCACCACGACGCCGGACAGTCCGGTTTCTCTCGCGGGAGTATCATGGAACTGATCCGTCATCTTGAAAGAAAATCCAAAGTGTTCATTTCATCAGAGAAGCAGCTCGAAAGTGAGTTCGAACCGTATCTGCTTAATGTACACCCATCACAGTTTCATGATGTGCTTGGATGTGCCAGCCTGTGCATAGGAGAGGGATCCACAACTGCTGCGGAAAGCAGCGTCCTGGGGACGCCATCCATCTATGTTAACTCGCTCAGTGTCGGTTACTGTACGGAGCTGGAGGAGAAATACGGACTCTGCCATACCCTGCGTGATCCGGATCAGATTGCCCGAAAGGCTGGAGAAATACTTGAGGATGTATCTGTCGGCGACACCTATAGTCAGCGCAGAAAAAAAATGCTTAGCGAGAAAATCGATCCGACAGCTTTTCTGACATGGTTTGTCGAAGCCTGGCCTGATAGCCGGGAGGTCATGCTCAATAATCCGGATTCGCAGTTTCGGTTCTTGTAGTTCATTGCTGCCAATAATGGCAAGACACCAAGACTGGTCTTCATAACGCACATTCTTTTTTTTGATCAATTGATAATCCACCGGATTCTTTCCTCAGAAAATCATAGCTTTCTGAATTAATTTATTTTACATGCCGGAATCTTCGACTTACATAAAATCAATCGAGTTACACCACCTGCATGCAAGGCGCAAGCAGCACATCGGCGGTAACGGCCGGAGTGTAATACCCGGAAGTCCAAATCGCAAAAACCCGGATCTCGACGATCCGACCATCACACCCCTCGAGAATTCCCAAATCAACGGCCAATTAGTCGCCAATACCCCGGCCGGACAAACTACCACCCTCACCCACGCCTCCAACGAAGCCTCCGACCGGCTGCCCGAAGACAACTTTCAGAGCATCATCTGCCGCAGCAAGATCAACAACGTCCGCTACCTTAACAAGCATTTCGAGGCG
>SLOU01000176.1 GCA_007132385.1 Balneolaceae bacterium
CACTGCATTGTTGGGGACTCGACTCATTACAATTTGTTATTCAGGTTGTTGGCAGCCATCTCAAAGTTCTCTGCGCAGATCTTTTAAAAAAGTTTCCATCACGGTTGCTCGTTTTTTCGCTTCTTTCCAGCCTGATTCGGTTTGCATGGAATCCGGAAGCCTGAAGAGCTTTTGATAGAAATGATCCACCGTCCATTTTTTGTCGTCCGGCGGCCGGTTTTCACAAAAAGGGTCGTCCGGGTTGTAGAGGGCCCGGCCGAGTATTCCACCGACCATCATACAGCGCGCAATCCCGATGGCGCCCAGCGCATCCAGCCTGTCGGCATCCTGAACAACTTTCGCTTCTGTAGTTTGAGGTGTTATGCCGGCTGAAAAACTGTGTGCAACAATAGCGTGATGAATCTGTTCAAGAAGATCCGGATTGTAGCCGGACCCGGTTCCGGTCTGTCGCAGAAAATCGACGGCTTTGTCGGCTGCCAGGGCCGAGGCTTTGGAACGTTCCGGATGATTTTTGGGTAATAGCACACAGTCGTGCAGCCAGGCGGCCGGCAGAACCACATCCAAGTTCGCACCCTCTTCAACAGTGAGTTGTTTTGCTGTTGATACCACACGTTCGATATGTGACAGATCGTGGGCAGCGTCGGCCTGCTCTAGGCACACTTCGAGTAAATATGCTCTAAATTGAATTTCCTGTTTTTTATACTCCATATCAAATTCATTTTTCAATAACTGCAATCCAGCCACCCCCGGATTGGCAACCTGGCACCAATCACCAATCATCCAGCCACGCACCCATCATCCATCATGAATCACCCAGCCATGTAACATCCCGCATCCCGCCACCTGCATCCTGCCCACCTGCATCCTGCATCCTGCATCCAGCGACACGCAGTGTCGCCTGCATCTTGCAACCTTATTCAGGCACGAACAACCTGCAAACCAGTATCCTGTAAACCAGTATCCAGTATCCTGTATCCAGTATCCTGCCCACCTGCATCCTGCATCATGTACCCTGCTCCTCCTGCCGGTCGTCAAGGTTTTTCACACCTACATCCAGAGGCCTGTTTTTATCTCCGGCCAGGTGGATAGTTTGTGTCGGAAATGCAAAGTCGATTCCTTCTTTGTTGAAGCGTCGCATGATCTGGCGGTTTACTTCCTGGGTAAAAGCCATATACTCCCAAAAATCGGGCGGATGGAACCAGTAAAAACATTTGATATTTAGCGAATCTGCATTCAGGTCGTCGAAGAAAACTCTTGGCGGAAAGTCTTCGTGCATTCCTACATGGTTGTCAAGAATCTCTTTAAGGATTTCAACGGCCAGGTCAATTTTATCAGGGGGTGTGTCGTACGTGATGGTCACATCAAATACGCGGCGGATAAACGGCCTTTTGGCGATATTGTGAATGGTCATATTGGCGAGTTGGCCATTCGGGACGGTCAGCATATGGCCGTCGAGTGTTCGGATTTTGGTTGTCCGTACCCCCACTTCCATGATCACCCCGAGTTTATCTTCCAGATTGATCAGTTCCCCTACATCAAACGGTTTGTCGGCAAATATCATCAGTGATCCGAAGAAATTACGGATCGTATCCTGGGCGGCAAGGCCGAGGGCAAGGCCGCCGATACCGATACCTGCCAGAATACTGGTGATCGGTTGATCGCTCAGGCTTTGTGCTACCTGAAGAATTGCAAGGATAACCACTGTAACACGGATCGCTTTTCCCACAATGGGGATAAGCATGACGTCAATCTGGGTATCATCCTGGTCGTCGCTTGCGAAACGCTGCAGCCAGATATCTACAACATCCACCAGCCGGTAGAGGAAATGAGCGAAAGACAGTATGATCAGGACTTCAACCGTTGTAAAAACCAGGCTTTGTATGGCATCCGGAATGATCAGGAACGTCAGGGCAACTCGTAAACCAAATGCAAAGAAGAGGAACGTCACCGACCGGGCGGCAGATTCAAATACAACGGATAACAGTATCTGCCCCTGTTCTTTTATTTTCGGAGCGGTTCGATTGAAAAAGAATTTGAAGATTTTACCCAGGAAAAAAGCAAGAGCGATGATCGCTGTCATTAGCAGGATTCGCCACAATTCATTCCCTGCGAATACGATGTCGTTTGCATCGGTCAGTAATTCCATAATGAGAGCCGTAGAATCAGGTTAAAAAACAGATATAAAGTTTATGTATGATTATGATCAATGACTGACCCAAAAGTAGGGAGTTTATTGCGAAACCGGAATTGTTAATCTGACATACTATTTTTAAATAATCAGAGAGCATCCGGAGTATTTGGCAAATATTCGATTGACCGGTTTTTGTTTCGCCGATAAATCCGGCTGAGCTTTCGAAAAAATCGTTTAAATCTTTTTACAGGGCATGAAATTGGTCGCAATTCTTCTTTATTTGGTAAGGATAATTATGAAGTTGAAGTCTAAATTTTAAACAGCTAACTGAAATACAACTATGAGCAGAAAAATCAGAATGGGAATGGTAGGCGGGGGAGTTGGCGCTTTTATCGGTGACGTGCACCGGAAAGCCGCTGCCCTCGACGGACATATAGAGTTAGTTTGCGGGGCATTCAGCAGTGATCCCGAGCGTTCCAAAAAATCCGGGAAAGAGCTTTATTTACCGGACGACCGGGTGTATGGTACGTATGAAGAGATGTTCGAGAAGGAGAAGCAATTGCCCGAAGGGGAACGGATGGATTTTGTTTCCATCGTGACTCCAAACCATCTTCATTTTTCGCCGGCGAAGATGGCGCTCGAAAATGGGTTTCACGTGGTTTGTGACAAACCGATGACTGTGAATCTGGAAGAAGCCAAAAAACTGGAAGCGCTGGTAGAAGAAACCGGCCAGGTATTTGCCCTCACGCACAATTATACCGGCTATCCGATGGTAAAGCAGGCACGCGAGATGGTCAGAGGAGGTGAGTTGGGCCCTATCCGCAAGATTGTGGTGGAGTATCCGCAGGGGTGGCTTGCCACAAAGCTTGAGGAAGGAGACAATAAACAGGCGTCCTGGAGAACCGACCCGAAGAAAGCAGGCCCGGCAGGGGCAATGGGAGATATTGGCACCCATGCAGAAAACCTGGCCGAATATGTGACCGGCCATCAAATTTCCGAGCTATGTGCCGATCTTAGCCGAATGGTGGACGGAAGGGTTCTGGATGATGACGGAAACATTTTGCTTCGGTTTGATAATGGCGCCAAGGGTGTACTTCACGCCAGCCAGATCAGTGTTGGTGAAGAAAACAACCTGAAATTGTTTGTGTACGGGGAAAAAGGTGGACTTGAATGGCACCAGCATGAGCCGAACACCCTGTTGATCAAGCACCTCGACAGGCCGATGGAAGTTTACCGCACAGGTGTGGATCATGGATACCTCAAAGATGTTGCCCTTGCCCACACACGAATTCCGGCCGGGCACCCGGAAGGATTCATTGAGGCATTTGCCAATCTTTACAGGAATGTAGCCATGACGATTTCTGCCCGTCTTGAAGGCAAAAAGCCGGATCCGGTTTATGTTGATTTCCCGACAGTCAAAGATGGTGTGCGGGGCATTGCATTTCTCAATACAGTCATCAAGTCAAGTGAAAGTGACCAGAAATGGACCCCTTTCAGCAGCTAAATCGAACAGAAATTTCAACTTAGTCCAAAACAACAGAAAAAGATGAAAGGACCAGCGATTTTTTTAGCTCAGTTTATGGGCGATGAAGAACCATTTAACAATTTAAAATCAATCTGCGAATGGGCTGCCGGGCTTGGATACAAAGGAGTTCAGATTCCAACCTGGGACCCGCGTTGTGTAGACCTGGAAAAGCTTGCTAACAGCAAGACGTATGCCGATGAAATCAAAGGTACATGCAATGAAGCCGGAGTGCAGATCACCGAACTCTCCACACACCTTCAGGGACAGCTTATTGCCGTGCATCCGGCCTACGATAAACTGTTTGACGGATTTGCCCCGGAAGAGGTTCATAATAATCCCAAAGCCCGTACCGAATGGGCGATCAATCAGATGAAATTTGCCGCAAAAGCCAGCAAAAACCTGGGGATTACCGAACATGCTAGTTTTTCAGGTGCCCTGTTGTGGCATACGGTTTTTCCCTGGCCTCAGCGGCCAGTCGGACTTGTGGAATCCGGTTTTGAGGAATTGGCCAACCGGTGGGTGCCGATTCTGGATGTTTTCGATGAAAATGGCGTGGATGTCTGTTACGAGCTTCATCCGGTTGAGGACCTGCACGATGGTGTGACATTTGAAAAGTTTCTTGAGGCAACCGACAATCACCCGAGAGCGAAGATCCTGTATGATCCGAGCCACTTTGTACTGCAGCTGCTCGACTATGTCGAGTTTATCGATATCTATCATGAACATATCAACATGTTCCATGTAAAGGATGCAGAGCTGAATACCAATGGCCGCAGTGGTGTTTATGGCGGATACCAGGGCTGGGTTGATCGTCCGGGACGCTTCCGCTCACTTGGTGACGGGGATGTGGATTTCAGTGCAATTTTCAGCAAATTGACACAATATGATTTTGAGGGTTGGCCGGTGCTCGAATGGGAGTGTTGCCTGAAGCACCCTGAACAGGGAGCTGCCGAAGGTGCGCCATTTATCGCAGATCATATTATCCGTAAGACCGAGAAAGCCTTTGATGACTTTGCCGGCGCCGGTACCGATGAAGACCTGAACAGAAAGGTGCTTGGCCTGGATTAAAAAAGTATCCGTAATATCTTCACCGGTAGGGCAGGTACGAGGCCGGATCCATGTTGTACACCTGCTTCAGAAGGTCGTAGAGTTTTGGATGTTTTCTTCGCATGGCATGAGCCTTTTCAAAAAAAGTTTCAGTAGCCACAGAAAAAAACTCTGCCGGATGGGTTGCTCCGTAGGTATCGAGAAGTGTTGGGGTGCCGCGTTCCCAGTTCTTTTGTAGTTCGAGGTAGGATTTGGCAAGAAGATCGTTCCATTCTCCCGGCGTGTGAACGTTGCCCATTTCATCAATTCCGGCGGTCATCCCGTACCGGCTGTCCAATTGGTGTGCAAATTCATGGAAGATAAGGTTCCGTCCGTTAAACGGGTTTTGAATATCCCGCTCGATATCTGCCCAGGAAAGAACGATGCTTCCCATATCCCACGACTCCCCTGACCGGGTCTCGACTCCTTCGCTCATGATGCCCGCTTCATCCTCGTCGTGAACCGGGGCCACATAATCATCCGGATAGACAAGAATGGCTTTCAGATCGGGATAATAACCGGCCGGTTCACCCAGAATTAAAATGGTGGCATAAGCAGCAATCACGATCTTTTTTTCCTGAGTCATTTCAAGCCCCCCGCATCCCTCGAAAATTTTTTCCTCCAGGATGACCGGCATATGTTTTTTTAGCTCTTTCTTGAGTGAAGTTGGCAGGAAGGTATAATAAGGTACATGCGAATCCAGGATTGCAAGCCAGCTCTCCGGGAAAGGACGGCGCCTGATAAAATATCGTTTAATGAGTTGAATCACGGAATATACGTAAACATATAATTTAGTTTCCGAAAGCAGGGGATTGAATAATAAACTGATTCAATCAATGAAATTATACGGATTTGTATAAAAAGCAGGTAACGGGACAATTTATTACATTTGTAGCGGGGTAAAAGAATAAAGACTGACCGATGTATCAAGGCTTGTAAACAGGAAATAAAAAACTATTTCGTAGGTAAGTGAAAAAGTATTTATTGCATTTTTCTGAATAATATCGATATTTAAAAATTGAGTCTAATTGCAGTTGGCTTTGTATTGTATAAAAATGGAATGTTTATGTCAGGGTACGGTTATCGGTAATGGATCAAGCCTAGAAACAGGGAAATCATGAAAGAAAATAATAAGCAAAGTCGTCGTGATTTTTTGACGACGGTCACATTGGGTGCAGTCGGAACCGTGGGAGCTGTCAGTGCATTGTCTGGATGTGCAAGCTCCCTGAATATTCGGGATCCGAAGGATGGGACTCATCTAACACTACTGGAACAGGCACCTGATGGTGAGGTGTTAAAGGCAGGTTTGATCGGCTGTGGTGGTAGGGGAACCGGGGCTGCTGTCAACTTTGTGGACGCCGGGCCGAATCTTGAAATCGTTGCTATCGGGGATGCTTTCCAGGATCAGCTCGACAAGTGCAGGGATAATCTGAAACAGGCAAGGGATATTGAAATTGACGACGACAACTGTTTTGTGGGCATGGACTGTTATAAACAGGTGATCGATTCAGATATTGATGTCGTCTTGCTGGCTTCTCCTCCGGTGTTTCGCCCGAGGGAGGTGAAAGCAGCAATAGAAGCCGACCTGCACGTTTTCCAGGAAAAACCGGTAGCAGTTGATCCGGTCGGGGCACGCCTTATGACAGAAGTGACCCAACAGGCAAAAGAGAAGAATCTCTGCATGGTAAGCGGGACGATCCGGCGGTATGAGAAGAATTACATTGAAACCCAGCGCAGGGTCGCAGCGGGCCAGATCGGTGATATTGTCGGGGCAAATATTATCCGAAACGGTGGCGCTTTGTGGTGGGTGGAGCGAAAACCGGAATGGTCTGACCTCGAGTATATGTTGAGAAATTGGGGAAATTACAACTGGTTATCAGGCGATCACATAATCGAGCAATATATCCATGAACTGGATGTTATGAGCTGGCACCTGGGCGGCCATCCGAAAAGTGCGATCGGCTATGGTGGCCGGCAGCAGCGCAGATCTGGCGATCTTTATGATCATTTCAGTATCGTTTATGATTATGGAAATGGAGTGAATGTGAACTGTTCCTGCCGGCAAATCAACGGCTGCGATAATGGCAAAGTGGAACAAATCAACGGCACGGAAGGTTATGCCGATGCAAGCGGTCAAATCTACGATCGCAAAGGTAAATTGATCTGGGAATATCCGTATCCAGGTCAAAACGGTGATAATTTGTGGCAGGTAAACAATCCCTATGTTCAGGAACTGGTGGAACTGGTGACAGCGATCCGGACCGGAACATATCTGAATGATTCCGATGAACAGATTAAATCGACCGTGATCGGGATTATGGGAAGAATCGCTGCGTATACCGGCAGAAGGGTTACCTGGGAGGAAGTTCTGGAGTCGGAATTAAGACTCGAACCAGATGTAGTAGATTTTTATGCAAACTATGATATTCCGGGCAATCCACCATTGGCGGGTTCTTCTCCCGCACCTACTGAGCGGTATGGTTAAATCAGCAATGACCGTCCAGCCGCAATAATGAATAAGCAGAACCGGTATGCGCTTCTTTCAGGCAACCAATACGTTGGTGACGTATGTCGATTAATTATTCAAACTGCTGGAGCTGCAAGCCGGTTAAGCAATCAAAACGCCGGTAAGACATGCCGGTGATAGAATCTGTATGTTTGGTCTGTTTGCTGTCCTTGTTTAAAATTTAATTTGTGCATTTATGAAAAGGAAAGATTTTATTAAAATCAGCTCGGCCGGTCTGGCCGGAATCTCAATCGGAAAAGGGCTTGGGGTGACGGATATTTATGCCGGGACGAGGAAGGGTAAACGATCATCAGGACCTCACAAAAAAGGTTTTATGCTGGGGACATTTCCATCCCGGGATGATTATACGATTTCCGAGCAATTCAAAATGGTTCATGATGCAGGATTTGACGGGGTGGAACCGGACAGCGGGCTCGACCGTTCCGAAGTACTTCAGGCAAAGGAGGAAACCGGCCTTGATATACCCAGTGTGGTCGTATCAACCCATTGGTCGCATCCGTTGTCGAGCCGGGATCCGAATATTCGGTCGGCCGGACTTGACGGGGTGAGAACTGCGCTTGAGGATGCACATGAATACGGAGCCGATTGTATTTTGCTGGTGCCGGGCATAGTTACCGAGGATGTATCCTACGATGAGGTGTATCGGAGGTCCCAGGCTGAGATCCGAAAGGTTATACCCATGGCCGACGAATTGAATGTCAAAATCGCAATCGAAAATGTCTGGAATCAATTTTTGCTCAGCCCGCTTGAGGCTGCTCAGTTTGTTGATGAGTTTAACTCTCCGTCTGTCGGCTGGTATTTTGATATTGG
>SLOU01000056.1 GCA_007132385.1 Balneolaceae bacterium
AGGTTGTGGGGAGACACAACGACGTTCCACTCATGAATAATGAACGGCCTCTGCCATAGCAATCAATTGTCAATTTAACCTGTAAAAGCCAGTGCCCAGCTTCAAAGGGGAATACGAACACAGCGTCGATTCAAAAGGCAGAGTAGCCTTTCCGGCAAAACTGCGCAAATCACTCAAACCGGAAGCACAGGAGAGTTTTACACTGTTACGGGGACAAGAATCCTGCCTCTATCTTTACCCAAAAGATGAATGGAAAAATGTTGAAGAAAAGCTTTCCAAAATAAACAGTTTTAGCAAAAAAGGCCGTCTGGTCAAAAGAAAACTGCTGCGATATGCAGAAGATCTTACCCTTGACAAGCAAAATAGAGTACCTCTGCCCAGCCACCTTAAAGACTGGGCCGGAATTGATGGCTCTGCTATATTTATTGGTATGGGAGAAAAAATAGAAATATGGTCTCCAGAAAAACTTGACGAGGAAGACTCCAAACAAAGCGATGAAACCTATCAGGATATATTTGAACAGGTAATGGGTGATCAAATCATTGAGGAGGATGATGCTGACTAAAATGAATAAATATCACACCCATATACCAGTACTCCTCGAGGAATCGATTGATCTGTTAGTGACCGAAACAACGGGTATTTATGTCGATGCAACTCTCGGCGGTGGCGGACATACCAAAGAACTGCTTAATCGCCTTGATACATCAGGAAAGGTATTTGGTCTCGACCAGGATAAGGAAGCCCTTAAATCTGTGGAAGAAAAAATCGACGATCAACGGCTTCATACAATACTCGGAAACTTCGGATACATTTCTACGTTACTTCCTGTGGATATCAAAAAAAGTATAAGTGGAATTCTATTTGATTTGGGTGTATCAACCCATCAGATCAGAGAACCGGAACGCGGTTTCAGTTTTCAGGAAGACGGACCCCTCGATATGAGAATGAGCGAATTGAGCGGTGTTTCCGCATATCAGATCGTGAATGAGTATTCCTATGAAAAGCTGCGCGATATCATTTTTCACTATGGTGAAGAAAGATTAAGCCGGCAAATTGCCCGTTCTATTATCTCTAAACGACCTCTTGAGACAACCTTGCAGCTCAGAGATGCCATTACGGAAGTGGTACATGGCCGATATACTCAAAAATCCCTGGCCAGAGTTTTTCAAGCTATAAGAATTGAAGTAAACCGGGAACTTGAAATGCTGAAATCAGCTCTCAAAGAATCCCTGCAACTACTTAAACCCGGTGGCAGAATTGTTGCAATATCCTATCATTCCCTCGAAGACCGTATTGTCAAACGTTTTTTCCGAAGCGGCAACCTTGAAGGCCAGATCAAAAAAGATTTTTATGGAAATATCATAAGACCCTTAAAGCCCGTATTAAGCAAAGTTATAACCCCGTCCGAAGAAGAGATTCGTTTAAACCCGGCTTCCAGAAGTGCCCGTTTAAGAGCGGCTGAAATAACAAAGTCGGAGGGAGCCTGATGCTAGTAAAATCACCCCTGAAAAAAGAAAAAAAGGCCCCAAACCTGAAGGTAAAACCGGGAAACAAGAATTTATCCGGAAAGTTGAAAACATTTGCCGGATCCAAAGGAATGAATACAGGCGGCCATTTACCCCATGGCAAACGAAAGAAGATAGAAGCTAAAGGCAAAATAAATCTTCCGTCTATTACCCCTTGGAAGGTTATTCTCACAAGTTTTTTGATCGGAATTTGTGGGATTTTATATATCACACACGTTTTTAGCTTGCAGCAGAGCCTGCAAGAAGTTCAACAACTGGAAAACGAGTTTAATCAGGCCCAGCGAATACATGCCGAGCAACGGCTCGCATACGACCGTATGGTAGGCCCGAAAGAGATCTACCATCGAGCACAGGAACAGGGATTTATAAATGCCGGCCCTGCGGATCAAGTAATCATTCTGAAAAAGTGAGTCAGCCAAGTGAACGAACGTACAGCCATATTGAGCAGATTGTTCGTAATACTCGGACTGATCCTGCTCTTGCCTACTGCCATAATTGTTCAGATCATTCGCATTAATGTGATTGAAGGGGACAATCTGCGTGAACTCTGGAATAATCAGACTATTCACTATATCAATATTCCAGCTCAGCGGGGTGCTATTTATGATTCTAATGGCAGTCAACTCGCTTCCAACTCCGTTGATTACAGGATTGCAGTCGATCCAAAGGCACCCGGAGCCACTTACGACGACTTTTCCAGACTCAGTATTATATTAAGCAAACATACAGGTAATTCGGCCTCTTCCTATATGCAGCGGATCAGGAATGCAGCCCCGAATTCCCGATACATCGTGCTTGAGCGAAATATCGATGTCAGTGCTCAGGAAGAAGTCCTTGCCCTGAATGCTCGTGGGGTAATCCTGGAAGAGCAATTCCGCCGCAACTACAGTTTTGGTTCCCTCGCCTCTCATGCCCTTGGATTTGTAAATCATGAATTAAACGGTATGACCGGACTGGAGAGCAGCTATAACAACATACTGAAAGGAGAAGATGGACTTCAGCAAGTACGCAGAGACCGTTCCAACCGGATTTTTGCTTATGTGGGTGCACCCCGGAAAACACCGGTGCAAGGTTACTCCCTCCATACAACCCTCGATGCATACATTCAGGCTATTGTTGAAGAGGAACTCCAGAAAGGAGTAGAAGTTACCCGATCGAATTATGGAACAGCTATCGTTATGGATCCGCGGACAGGAGCTGTAAAAGCCATAGCCAATTTTCCGGACTATGATCCCAATTCCCCGGCAAACCGGCAGAATGAAAACCGCAGGAATTATGCTGTTTCCGATATGGTCGAACCGGGTTCTACCTTTAAACTCGTAACAGCCATGGCTGCAGTTGAACAAGGAGTTGTAGAGTTAGATGAAATTTTTGAAACACCTGAAAATGGTGAAACGATCATCCATGGTCAGACTATGCGTGATCACGATCCGCTCGGAGATGTTTCATTTGTTGAAGCAATTGCCAAATCATCCAATATCGCCATTTCCGAAATAGCCATGAGGCTTTCACCACAAGTATTTTATCAGTACGCCCGCAATCTTGGATTCGGCACCCCCACTTCCATCGACCTTCCCAATGAAGAGCCCGGCAGGCTTCAGCGACCGTATGAATGGAGCAGGGTTACGCTTCCGTGGATGTCGATTGGTTATGAGGTACAGGCCACACCCATTCAAATGCTTCAGGCATATGCAGCTTTTGCCAATGGTGGTGAAATGATGCGCCCATATGTGGTTGAACGAATCACTAATGAATATGGTGAAACGGTAAAACTTAACCGCCCGTCCAGAGTCAGACAAATCGCCAAAAAAGAGACAATTGAGAAGTTGATACCGGTATTTCAGGAAGTAGTCAGTGATTCTGGCACGGCTGGCTGGGCAGTTGTTGATGGACTAAGCATCGCGGGTAAAACAGGTACTGCTCAGAAATATATTGACGGGAGTTATCGAAACCTTTATCGGGCTTCATTTACCGGATTCTTTCCTGTTGAAAACCCTAAATATGCCATAATCATCATGCTTGATGAGCCACGAACCAGTTTTTATGGTGGTTTCACAGCTGGATCCGTTTTTAAGGAAACGGCAAAGCGTATAGCCGGTCTCGACAGTGATATCCGTCGTGCTATTTCACCGGAGCAGCAACCTGAGTCAGTACAACAGGTATACGCACCCTCATTGGTTGGATTTGAAAAGGACAGTGCAAGCAAACTTTTAACGAATTTACGAATAAGCTTTAATTCACACGGGACCGGAAACACCGTTATTTCACAAATTCCGAAGCAGGGTGAACTGCTGGATCCCGGACAACGGGTCTCTCTTGAGATCGGAAGTTTGCATGACGAAACCATATCAGGTGATTACAGGAGGATTCCCGATCTCACGGGTTTGAATATGCGGCAGGCAACGTCGATACTCAAAAATCTCGGCCTTGATATTCAAATGACAGGCTCTGGAACCGTATACACTCAATTTCCCCAGGCAGGTGAACTCATGCGCAAAGGCCGTACAGTTACCGTTCGCGGGAAAATTAACTCATTTAATAGATCAACCCCAATAACTTCAATATCACATTGACACTTGAAGAACTCATAAAAATCTGTAATCCAGTCGATATCTCGGGCGATGAACCCTATGCTATTCGGAATCTGCAACAGGATTCCCGCCTGGTAAAAGATGACGATCTGTTCATCGCAGTTCGCGGACTTCGGACTGATGGCCACGATTTTATCGAAGATGCCATATTCAGAGGGGCTTCTGTGATTGTTTGTGAAGAACCCTATTATACAGATGATAAAGGAGTTTCTGTTATTGAAGTAGAAGAAACACGACCCCTGTTGGGTGAACTTGCACAGGCATTTCATGGCTATCCAGCCGATAAATTGACGACTATAGGCATAACGGGTACCAATGGCAAAACTACAGTTGCCACACTCACCTGGCAAATTTTGCAAAAAATAGGTATAAAAACAGGACTTTTAGGAACTGTAAGAAAATATTACGGTACCGAAGAATCGGAAAGCCGCCTTACTACAGCCGACCCGATCGAAATTGCCGGTGACTTAAAAAAAATGGTTGATGCCGGATGCAGTACGGTATCTATGGAAATTTCCTCCCATGCATTAGATCAGCAACGCACATCTGGCATTAACTGGGATGTGGCAGTATTTACCAACCTGAGTCACGACCACCTCGACTACCACAAAGACTTTGACCATTATGCTTCTGCCAAGAAAAAATTATTTGATTCTCTGAACGACAATGCCTGGGCGATTGTGAATTTCGATGATCCGAGAGGCCCATTCATGATCGAGGATTGTGCCTCAAAAATTATCGATTTTTCATTTCAAAAAAACAGTTCCATTCACTGTAAAATACTTGAATCCGGTGAGCAGGGTTCTCTCATCCAGATCGACGACATCAAGGTAGAAACGCCATTACCCGGTCGTTTTAACGCATACAATGTAACTGAAGCTTTTTTAACCTGTACAGCACTCGGTTATGATGCACAGTTGATTTCCAGAGCAATAAAAGATTGTCCTGGAGCCGATGGCCGGCTCGAGAAAGTCACTATCGATTCTGACAAGGGGGACAAGCCCACTATATTTGTCGACTATGCACATACTCCGGATGCCCTGAAGAATGCCGCCGTTGCCTTGTCGGAAGTTAAGCAAAAGCAGCGCCCACTTTTGATTTTATTTGGATGTGGCGGCGACCGTGATACAACCAAACGTCCGGAAATGGCGGAAATAGCTGAACAATATGCAGACAAAATTATCGTCACCTCCGACAACCCCCGTTCGGAAGACCCTGAAAAAATTATCCGTGATATTGAAAAAGGTTTCTCAGCAAATGCTGTATGGGAATCGATTCCATCCCGCGAAGAAGCCATCAAACACATCATTCAAGAAGCTCCCGCTGATGGCATTATCCTTATTGCCGGTAAAGGACATGAGACCTACCAGGAAATCAAGGGTAAACGCATTCATTTTGACGATCGGGAAGTTGCACGTCAGGCACTTCAAAAACTGAATACAAATCCAAAAAACGAGGAGGGAAAATAATGTTATACGCCCTGCTCGACTGGCTCCAGCAACAATATCAGCCGCCCGGATTCGGTGCTTTTGCATTTATTACCACCCGTACAGCTTTTGCAGCCCTCACCGCCCTGATCATCAGCCTCCTGGTTGGAAACCGGATCATTTCCTGGCTTGAAAAAATGCAATTGAAGGAAAATATCCGGGATGATGTCGGTTTGGACCACCACATGGAAAAGGCTCAGACTCCAACTATGGGAGGTGTTATTATTCTTCTGGCGATTTTGGTTCCAGCCCTGCTGTGGATGAGGATGGACAGTATATACACCTGGATGATCATTTTTACAACACTCACCCTCGGTATGGTCGGGTTTGTTGATGACTATATAAAAGTTGTCAAACAGGATAAAAGCGGGCTTAGCGGAAAGTTAAAAATCATCGGACAGGTTACAGTCGGTTTGGTATTGGGTGCTTTCCTCTATTGGTGGCCTGAATTTTCCGAATTCAACACGCTGACCACAGTTCCTTTCCTAAAGGATGTGAATATCGACTATGCGATTTTTGGCGACACCTGGAGCTGGATCATTTATATCCCGGTGGTCATTTTTATCGTCACGGGTGTAAGTAATGCAACAAACCTGACAGATGGGCTCGACGGTCTTGCATCCGGCACATCAGCCATTGCAGGGGTTGTCCTTGGTATCTTTGCTTATGTATCCGGCCGGGTCGACTTTTCAAACTTCCTCGACATCATGTATCTGCCCGGCGCCGGAGAACTTACCATTTTTTGTGCTTCCCTTGTCGGGGCGTGTATGGGGTTTTTATGGTACAACACACATCCCGCTGAAGTTTTTATGGGAGACACCGGATCACTTGCTCTTGGCGGCGCGATTGGTGCCCTGGCCCTGATGATTCACAAAGAACTCCTGCTGCCAATTATTTGCGGAATTTTTGTAGTCGAAACACTGTCGGTTATCATTCAAACAACCTGGTTTAAATATACCAAACGGAAATACGGCAAAGGCCAAAGAGTATTTCTTATGGCTCCTATACACCACCATTTTGAAAAGAAAGGATGGGCGGAAAACAAGATTGTAGTCCGATTTTGGATTATTGCCGTAATACTTGGAATTCTGAGCCTGATGACATTGAAATTGCGATGATACATATAGCAGATAAACATATCGCTGTAATAGGTGCCGCCAGGAGTGGACTGGCAGCAGCGCGTCTGCTGACTGAAAAGGGTGCGGATATATTTGTGAGTGATTCCGGACAAATCCGCCCTGAAATCAAAAATAAATTAGCAGATAACAACATAGCATTTGAGGAAAATCACCATTCCAGCAGGGCAAAAGAGGTGGACATGGCCGTTGTAAGCCCCGGAGTACCCGATCATGCAGACATTATAAAATATTACCGTGAAACCGGGATTCCGGTTTACTCTGAAATTGAAGCTGCGAGCTGGTTCAACAAAAGCCCGATTATTGCGGTTACAGGCAGTAACGGTAAAACCACTGTTACCAGCTGGATGGCACATACCTGGCATACAGCTGGTAAACCATACCTGCTGGCCGGAAATATCGGCCTGGCTTTCTCGGATATGATCCATAAAACAGAACCGGGGACCACAGTCATCCTTGAAGTCAGCAGTTTTCAGCTCGACCATATTCATTCTTTCCGCCCGGATGTAAGCGTGATTCTCAATATCACCCCGGATCACCTGGATCGCTATCAGAATCGATTTGAAAATTATATACAGTCCAAGTTTCGAATCACAAAAAATCAGCAAGCAGAAGACATTTTTATCTATAACCATGAAGACCCCGTATTACAACGCCGGGTTAAAGAGCTTCGAAATCTGCCATTTCACCCCCGGCTTCTGGGATATTCCGACAGGCGGGAACTGCATCAGGGTGCATTTGTACGTAATAATGAAATCATTTTCAAACTTAGGAACTCAGAGCAACGACTCATGAATACAGAAGACATTAAATTGCCGGGCAGACACAATCTTAATAACAGCCTGGCTACTGCCCTGGCTGCCAGGGTCTCTGAAATCAGAAATGAAGCGATACGGGAAAGCCTGAAAACCTTCGAAGGAGTCGAACACAGGCTCGAACTGGTTTCGATAAAGGATGGTGTCCGTTTCATAAACGACAGTAAAGCAACGAACATCAATGCCGCATGGTTTGCACTAGACAGTTTCAATATGCCGATTGTCCTGATTCTCGGTGGTCGTGATAAAGGCAACGATTATACCGCATTGAAAGACCAGATCCTTGAAAAAGTGCATACGATCATAGCCATTGGTGAAGCTCGTGAAACCATTAAAGAACAGATCGGCAATCTGACCCCTGATTTTAAGGAAACCGATACCTTGCAGGAAGCGGTTATTCTGGGAAAAAAGAAGGCCAAACGTGGTGAAATTGTACTTCTGAGCCCGGCGTGTGCCTCATTCGACATGTTTGATAGCTATGAACACCGCGGCAACGTATTCAAAAAAGCTGTTCATGACCTTTAATCTTCAGTTTTATCCGGAACACAATGACTCGATTTACAGCAGCCAACATAAGAACCTCAAACTTTAACAATCACAAAACTTTTTACGGGAAATAAACTCCCCTACACACACAAACACAAAGCAGTAAATGCTCTACACCACCCCAAATAGCAAATTAAGTTCTATCATGGGCACCAGTCCGGAAGAGATCGATACCCGTAAACAGGGGAGTGACCGGGTGCTTCTGACGGCTGTTATTATGCTCATGATTTTTGGTGTACTGGCTGTCTACTCGTCTATCGCCTACTTTGCCGAAACCAGAGGCACGACAGCAGCTACTCTGATAACCGGACATATGATAAAGCTGGGAATTGCATTTGTTGTTATGCTGATCGCTTCAAAAATTGACTATCACAATGTTTTACGTTTCAGCCGGATTGCCGTAGTTATCAGCTGGATTCTGCTGATTGCCGTGATGATTTACGGTGATCTTGTATTCGGGGCACGCCGCTCACTTACGATCGCAGGATTCTCTTTTCAGCCATCTTCGGTTGCAACTGTCTCCCTCCTGGTTCACGTAGTGGTCTTGTTACATGAGAAACAGGAGTATATCAAAGATTTTAAACGGGCATTCCTTCCTATTTTATTCTGGATTATTCCAACATGCGCACTGATCGGAATGGAAGATTTCAGCAGTGCTTCACTCTTGCTCGCAATCTGCCTGATTCTAATGCTGATTGGACGAATAAGTATTTTGCATCTCGGCACTCTGGTTCTGGTAGGTTTAATAGGTGGTGCTGCACTGTTGAGTTCATCGGCTGAAAGACAAAGCCGTGTGAGTGAATATATCAATCAGGTAAGTGACATCAACAGTACGCAACTTGTGCCCGGCGCCGGTTACCAGGCCCAGCAATCCTATATTGCCATTGCACAAGGAAAATTGATTGGAGTCGGTATCGGTAAAAGCACCCAGCGCGACTTTCTGCCAGCCCCTTATAATGATTTTATTTTTTCCATAATCTCTGAAGAGTATGGAATCATTGGCGCCGGCCTTGTTATCTCTTTGTTTGTAGTCATACTTCTCCGGGGTATCTTTGTCATTGCCCGGTATGCCGAGGATACGCTCGGCATCCTGCTTGCAGCGGCATGTACTATTACCATAGCTCTATATGGATTTGTGAATGCAGCCGTTGCCAGCGGACTCTTGCCTGTCACCGGATTGCCCATGCCGTTTATCAGTTATGGAGGTACCAGTATGCTTTTTACTTCTATCATGGCCGGGATCCTGTTGAATATTTCGAAACACAGACGTGACCGCAAAAAAACATTTTACTACGGTTAACTCATGATTGCTGTAACAAAGGACATATCATCTACAGACACCCACACCGCCGCGGTGAGTGCCCCCCGGGTACTCATTGCGGCCGGTGGAACGGGTGGTCATGTCTACCCCGGAATAGCGGTAGCTGATGCCCTTCGGAAAAGGCACCCGAATGCTGAAATAATTTTTGCAGGTACCAAAGACAGGATGGAATGGCAGGCAGTACCTAAAGCAGGCTACCGGATTCAAAGTATCTGGATCAGCGGCTTTCACCGGCGACTAACACCTCAAAACCTGTTATTCCCGATTAAATTACTGACAAGCCTTGTCCAGAGTTACAAAATGCTCCGATCACTACGGCCAGACGCTGTTCTTTCTTGCGGTGGATTTGCATCAGGGCCCGTCGGATGGGTCGCATCCAAAATGAACATTCCGTTGATCTTGCAAGAACAAAACAGTTTTCCGGGGATTACTAACCGTATGCTTGCAAAGCATGCCGATGTGATTTTTACAGCGTTTGAAGATGCTTCAGATCATCTTCCCCGGGAAAAAATTGTATTAACGGGCAACCCGGTCCGGGAAAGCCTGAACAAAATCGACCGGAATTCTGCATTTAAACATTTTGATTTTAAAGAAACCGGCCCGGTTTTGCTCATTTTAGGAGGCAGCGGCGGGGCAAAATCAATTAACAAAGCCGTAGAACGCCATCTCCATTTGCTGCATAATGAACTTGGCATTCAAATAATCTGGCAATGCGGTCATAGATACTATGACGAACTGTCCGAAAGAACAGACATGGATTCGCTCGAAAACCTGCGCCTGCTGAAGTTTATCGATAACATGGCAGCGGCCTATACAGTGGCAGACCTTGTCGTCAGCCGTGCCGGTGCCCTTTCATGCAGTGAATTGATGCTTACCGGAAAACCTTCGGTTTTAATTCCATCTCCCAATGTCGCAGGGGATCATCAAAGCAAGAATGCAGACTCAATGGTAAAGGAAGGGGCTGCCGTTTTACTGAAAGATGAGAAAGCCGAAAATCAGCTTGCCTCTGTTGTAGAATCTCTGATTTTTGACAAAACCAAACTGGATAATATGAGCCGGTCGGCCCGATTGCTCGCCCGGCCGGATGCAGCCGTAAAAATTGCAAAGGAAATTGAACAACGGAGCACTGGAAACCGATATGAGTAAAAAAATACAGACACAACCGGTATTTGGTCGGACCAGCCATATTCACATGGTTGGCATTGGAGGTATAGGCATGAGTGGTATCGCCGAAATTCTACTCCTGAGAGGGTATACAGTCACCGGTTCGGATGGCAGTCTTAGTGATACCACCAAGCGGCTGGAAGAACTTGGAGCCAAAGTTTATCATGGCCATGATGAGAAATATATAGAAGGTGCCGATGTAGTCGTCTATACCAGTGCTGTAAAAGCTGATGAGAATGTTGAAACTCGTGCAGCAATAGCCCGTCAAATTCCGGTAATCAAACGTGCCGAAATGCTGGCCGAACTGATGCGTATGAAATATGGAATCGGTGTCGCTGGTACACACGGTAAGACTACTACCACCACACTGGTTGGCCATGTAATCCAGGATGGCAGTTTTGACCCAACCATTATTGTTGGCGGACGTGTTCACAGTTTTGATAAAACGAATGCCGTGGTTGGGAAAGGAGATATCATCGTCGTTGAAGCTGATGAATTCGACCGTACTTTTTTACGTCTCTCCCCTTCTATGGCAATTATAACCAACATCGAGGCCGAACATCTGGATATCTATGATGACCTGGATGATGTTAAAAATGCATTCATCGAATTTGCAGGCAAAGTGCCGTTCTACGGTGCGGTTGTGATCTGCCTGGATGACCCTGTTGTCAGAAGTATTTTACCGGAAATTGAGCGCAGAACAATCAGCTACGGTTTCACACCTCAGGCACAGGTTAGAGCTCTGAATGTGGATCGAAATGAGTTTTTCAGTCATTTCAATGTTCTCTATAAAGGTGATTTGTTAGGTAAAATCCAACTGAAAGCACCAGGCGATCACAACATACGGAATGCTCTTGCTGCTATTGCCGTAGGTCTTGAACTCGGCATCCCCTTTAAAGAAATCAAGAACGGTTTGGAACGCTTTGAGGGAATCTTCAGACGGTTCCAGCAAAAAATGGATAAAGACGATATTCTAGTTATTGATGATTATGCACATCATCCGACCGAGGTTCAAGCCACTCTGAAAGCAGCACAGGAAGGGTGGCCCGACCGACGGCTGGTTGCTGTCTTTCAACCTCATCTCTATTCCCGCACACAAAAAATGTACGGTGAGTTCGGGCTTTCATTTTTTGATGCTGAAGTACTGGTTTTGACTGATATCTATCCTTCGCGTGAAGAACCGATTGAAGGAGTTGATGGCAAACTGGTCGCTGATACCGCCAAAAAGTACGGCCATCGGGGTGTTCATTATATAAAGGAAAAAACCGATCTGCCCGTCAAACTGAAAGAAATAGTCAAAAAAGATGACATTGTAATTACCATGGGAGCCGGTGATATCTACAGATATGGAGAAGAATTTGTAGAGATGTTAAAAACCGATGAAGGTGATGAGAAATGAATAAACGAAAGGCAAACAAAAATAACAGGCAAGTATCCATCAAACCGGATAAAGAAGCTTTAAGCTGGATATCCGGTGCGATATTTATACTTGGCATTGCCATCATTGCCGGTTTCTATCTGGAAAAAAACGCAATCATCAATGAGGTGCGTTTTACCGGTTACTATTTCACAAGTGAATCTGAGTTGGAAGAAGCATTTGAAGCACCTGTAGGGTTTCACCCCGACAGTGTAGAATATGTCAATATTATAAATTCAGTCAATGATCTGCCGTTTGTGTATAAGACGGGCGTTCGTGTGGAATCGAGTGGCAGAATGATTGTGAGTATAGAAGAACGAACTCCACTTGCAATGATCGTTGAAGGAAATAACCGAATGTACATTGATGCGGATGGTGTGATGATGCCGGTTCTTCTGGAAAAAAATGTCGATGTGCCATTGCTGCACGGGTTAACTGCAGGCTCAGCCGCCGATACACTCGCTGGCAGAGAATTTGAACATGTGCAGCAATTTTTACAAGCCGCAAAAGAAAGTGAATTTGGATGGCTGACCATCAGTGAAGTAACCTATGATCAGAATAAAGGTGTGGTGGCATTGAGCCATCAGAACGGTGTCAAACTCTTATTTGGCCGCGGTAACTTTGACAACAAATTGAACTACTGGGAAGCATTTTACAGCGATATAATTCGTCGGGAAGGTATTGGCCATCTGGCTTCCGTTGATTTAAGATTCAGCAATCAAATTGTGACACGTGAATTATGAATGATTTAGCAAAATATGTTCGAACTAATAATCTCAGGCAGGTACCATTATGAGCGAAAATGAAAGAATAGTCGTAGGACTGGATATCGGATCTACCAAAGTCTGTGCCGTAGTTGCTTCCATTGATGATCAGCAGCAGGTGCACATCCTCGGGGTTGGAAAAGCACCAAGTGATGGATTGAACCGCGGAGTTGTTGTGAACATAGACAAAACTGTGAATGCAATCCGTACGGCTATAGAACAGGCCGAGCTGGCTTCCGGAATTGAGGTAAATTCTGTTAATGTAGGTATTGCAGGTGATCATATCCGGAGCATTCGAAGCAAAGGTGTCATCACCATTAATAACAAGGAAAAAGAAATTACAATCCGTGATGTAGAACGGCTGCTGGAGGATTGCCAGCGTATCATGCTGCCACCCGACCAGCAAATCATCCATGTCATACCTCAGGAATTTGTAGTTGACGGACAGGACGGTATCAGTGACCCGGTAGGTATGAGTGGTATGAGAATGGAAGCAGAAGTACACATCATTACCGGACTCGTATCAGCAGCAAAAAATATCTATCGCTGTGTGGAACGTGCCGGTTATCAGGTAGCTGACATCATTTTGGAGCCTCTGGCTTCCTCCTATGCCGTGCTCGACAAGGAAGAAAAAGAAGCCGGTGTGGTGCTGGTTGATATCGGAGGCGGCACGACAGATCTGGCAGTCTTTCAGGACAATACCATACGTCACACTGCTGTGATTGCCATTGCCGGGAAAAAAGTGACCGACGATATCCGACTCGGTCTGAGTGTTCTTGATGATCAGGCCGAAAAACTGAAACACGAACGAGGTGAATGCTTTGTTGACCTGATTGAAGATGATGAGACGATTACCGTACCTGGAATCGCCGGTAGACCACCGAAGGAGATTACAAAAAGCATCCTTGCGAAAATTATCCAGGCAAGAATGGAAGAGATCATGGAGATTGTGGCTATTGAAGTAAAACGAAGTGGGTATTCAGACACGCTGAGTGCCGGCCTGGTTCTTTCCGGCGGGGGTTCGCTGATTCACGGAATCTGTCCACTTGCCAACGAAGTACTCGGCATGGATGCCAAAATCGGCCGGCCTCTCGGACTGGCCGGTGGACTCATTGATGAAGTGAACAGCCCGATCTATGCAACAGCAGTGGGATTGGTTATCCATGAATTACAAACCGGTAATGCCGGTGCCGAGGCAATGGTCCCCTCCTCCACGAAAGGTTCGGGAGTAGAAAAAGTAATGACACAAATCGCCGACCGGATGAAAAGCTGGTTTAAAGAACTATGAAAACAAAGAATCAACAACATATCATCAAAAGCGGCAGTAATGCCAACTCACATAATCATCAGTATCCCCTTTTAACGACGGAGAAAAAAGGAAAACAGAAAAGTGAATATAGCAATCAAAAACAAGGAGTTACATTATGAAATACTTAACCCCAAGCTTTAGTTTTGACGAGCAAAGTCAGGACAACGCAAAAATAAAAGTAATCGGAGTTGGCGGCGGAGGCGGAAATGCTGTCAACAATATGATAAGCAAAGGATTAAACAGTGTTGAATATATAGCCCTCAATACTGATTCCCAGGCACTTCGCACCAACAAGGCCGATCTGACAATCCAGGTGGGATCCAACCTTACCAGCGGATTGGGTGCCGGAGCCCGGCCTGAAATCGGAAGAGAGGCGGTTGAAGAAAATCGACACGACCTGGAAGAATCCGTAGAAGGAGCCGATATGATTTTTATCACAGCCGGAATGGGCGGTGGTACAGGAACAGGGGGAGCTCCCGTTGTAGCCGGCATTGCCAAACGAAAAGGTATTCTGACTGTCGGTGTCGTTACTACACCCTTCCTTTGTGAAGGCAAGATCCGTATGAAATACGCACTTGAAGGCATCACCGAACTGAAGAAAAACTGTGATACGGTTATCGTTATTCCCAACGAACGGCTTCTGGATATCTCCGACGAAAACACCTCCCTGATGGAGGCGTTCGAAATGGCTAATGAAGTCCTCTACAATGCAACCCGTGGTATTTCAGATCTGATATTGATGCCTGGTCTGATTAACCTCGACTTTGCTGATGTGCGTACTACGATGATCGATGGAGGTGCAGCCATAATGGGCTCGGCAACCGCTTCCGGGGACGACCGTGCAGAGATCGCTGCACGTGAAGCGATTAATTCTCCACTCCTCGACGGAGTGAGTATATGTGGAGCCCGTAATGTGCTTGTCAACATCTCATCCGGATCCAATCTGGGAATGCGTGAAACCACCACTGCAACCAGTATTATTCAGCAGGAAGCCGGCGAAGAAGCTGAAATTATATTGGGTACAGTTCTCGACGAAGAGTATGAAGATGAACTGCGTGTGACCGTCATAGCAACCGGTTTTGACCTTGCTAATGACCGTGACAAGGCCAAAGTAGCACCAAATTCCAAGCCAGCAGCGTCTAATAGAAGCAAATTGGACCAACTGCCAAAAGTTGCAGACATTTCAAACCGATTCAACAGAACCGGTACGGAATTTTATAAAGGTGAAAAAAATCTGAAAAATCTTGACTCACCGGCCATTCACAGGAGAGACCTCAAATTTATGAAATCACTCGAGGAGGAAGAGCTCGATTCAGAAGAAACTTCGCAGGAAAATTTTCGGGAATTGCCTCGGGAAGAAAACAAAAGAGCTGAAAACGATGAACCCCTGCTCAATAACCGTCGGGAGCGAATCGATAAACGTGATTCCGAGCAGCCTGCGTTTCTTCGAAAAATTATGGACTGATCTTCTCAACCACCACATGCGAGGAGATCATCAGAATATAAATGATTCAACTTTGATGAAATGAATTATGTAGTATAACTCCTTTGGCAGGTCTGCATCGACCTGCTTGTTAAATCTTCATTTCTTAGCTGACAAGCTATAGATTGCTAAATCAAAAGGGAGTCCTTTGACCGGGGGCTCCTTTTCTTTTTTTCTTTTGTGCAATCACCTGTTACATTTCTTATTATTAACAATTGTTAAAATAATGATCCATTACACAGACAATAGCTAACCATATGAATAACAAGCGTTTTTACATTATTACCGGGTTCATCCTTTTAGCGGTTCTGTCCAGGATTCTTCCACATCCTTATAATTTTACACCACTTGGAGCCATCGCTCTTTTTGGTGCCGCTTATTTTACAGACAAAAAATGGGCCATCCTGATTCCACTTGCAGCAATGTGGATCAGTGACCTGATTATCAATAATTTCATATTAACGGCATATTTTGAAGGATTCACTCTTTTTAATTGGGGGATGGTCTGGATCTATGGCAGTATTATGCTGATTGCACTGTTGGGAATGAAATTCCTTAAGAAAATAACAATACCAAGAGTATTGGGAAGTGCTGTTGGTGCTTCTGTAATCTTTTTCATCGTGTCTAATTTCGGGGTATGGCTGACCAGCCCCATGTACCCTCTCAATCTGAGTGGACTCGCTGCTTGTTATACGGCTGCTATTCCATTTTTCCATAATACCCTCGCCGGAGATATTGTTTATTGCAGTGTTTTATTTGGTGCATTTGAATACCTGAAATATCAAGCTCCGACACTTGTCAAAATCAAAGCAGGTATTTAACTGACCCAGGCTTCGAATTTTCTTATCTGGGTCATTTCTAGAACTACGGTCAATGCTTAAAGAACAAGTTGCAAACGATCACTTAACCGGTTAATTTTAGCTCAAACAGATAGATTCAATCATATTAAACATGGCATACACTACCTTCCTATCTGCTCCAAATCTAATCGCACTTTTATTCATGGCAATTCCTTTTCTTATGTTATCCTGTGCCCCCAAAGAGGAAGAACAGGAATTTACCGGAGCTACCAATGAAGTTCGTCTGATGACACTCAACCCCGGTCACTTCCATGCTGCTCTTGTTCAGATGAATATGATTGAACAGGTAGATCCAACCGTTCATATTTTTGCTCCTGCCGGCCCGGACCTCGATCTGCATATCGAACGTATCGAAGGATTTAATACACGTAATGACAATCCAACCAATTGGCAGACTGACATCTATTCCGGTCCGGATTACCTGGAACGAATGCTCCGTGACCAACCGGGAAATGTTATGATCACCGCTGGCAACAACCGTCTTAAAACAGAATATATTAAAGAAACCATTGACCACAGTATCAATGTTTTGTCTGACAAGCCGATGGCTATCGACCAGGAAGGCTGGGAGCTGTTGGTCTCGGCATTCGAATCAGCCAATGAAAATGATGTATTGCTATATGACATTATGACCGAACGCTATGAGGTAACTTCAGCCATCCAACGGATTCTGGCGCAAAATCCTGATTTATTTGGAGAGTTTATAGAGGGCAGTTCCGATGAACCAGCCATAGAAAAAGAGAGTGTTCATTATTTGTTCAAAACAGTTGCCGGCAGCACGCTTCGCCGGCCACCCTGGTATTTTGACGTAGAGCAGCAGGGAGAAGGAATTGTAGATGTAACCACACACCTGGTGGATCTTTCAATGTGGGGAATGTTTCCGGATGAACAGATTGAATACAGTTCGGATATTGAAATGCTGAATGCCAGCCGATGGGCAACTGAAGTATCACGTGAACAGTTTGAGAATATAACCGGCGAACCTGAATTCCCGGATTACCTGCAAGATCAGTTGGTCGACGGAATTTTACCGCTCTACAGTAACGGGGAAATGGAATATCTGCTAAGAGGGCATTATATAAAAATAACTGTTGAATGGGGATACCAGGCTCCTCCCGGTGGTGATGACACACATTTTTCAGTCTTCCGGGGAACCAAGTCAGACCTCTTGATTCGTCAGGGTGAAGATCAGGATTACCAAAGTGTACTTTATATTGAGCCCAGCGAAAGCACTATCGATGAACTGAGGCCTGCATTCGAATCAGCCATTGCCAATCTGGAACAGGATTATCCCGGCATCAGTTATCATGAAACCGATTCCGGATGGGAACTCGATATACCCGATGAATTCTATCTTGGTCACGAAGCCCACTTTGGGAAAGTCGCTGAAGCTTATTTCGAATATTTGGTGGAGGGTGAACTGCCTGACTGGGAAGTCCCAAATATGATCACCAAGTATTATATCACAACCCGTGCCCGGGAACTGGCGATGGATTGAAGTAATTAGATTATCGAATCTATTGCAGCTCAACAACAGGTGGATTTGTATAAAAGTGAGAAAACCGGTCAATTTCTTCACCCGCAAGCTCGCCTCGTGTGATCACAAAACGATAATTGACAGTAAGTGATTCCCCCTCGTCCAATTCATACCTGAAAAATTCACCAAACCGACCATATAACCGTTCGGACATTTCTGCATTCTCCGGATTGGAAGGGTGACTGATATAAGCTACAGTATATGATTCTCCTTCAACATTGAAATACATTGCATTCCAGGGTAGGTCCATCATCTCATCACCGGAAATTTCATTGTCCTGATCCAGATGTTCCAGGTATTCCGGCCTGATAAATCTTGTTTGATCCGCATTTTCTGCAACATATTGTGCTGCCCGAAACTGGACACCTGCATGCTGGCGATCGCCATCAAGAATAACCGGAGTGTCTATTGCTTGAAGGGTAGATTTAAAATCCACTATAACCACATTATCAGTGACACTAAAGATTCTGATTTCCCTGTTTTCATCCAAAAAAACATTCCCATCATGATCTTTCCAGCCAATGGTAACCAGGTGTCCGCCGGTAACCGGACCTGTAATTTCACGTATGATATCGAGATGCTCACTTCGTTCCCCATCCCGGGCATGCCAGATGTCGATTTGTTCATCGTTGATATAGACATGATTGTAACCGAAGAAAATTCCTCTATGATGAGAGTAAAGACCACCCGGACCTTTTGTAATCAGATCACCCCCGGCAGGATCAAACAGGTGATGAAACGGTTTTTTGGTCATTTCCACTTCATCCGGGTTATAAACAGGATGTTCATACTGGATTAGAGCCTGCTGACCGAGCCTTAACTGGATAGACTCGTCAGTTATCCGGTGCCAATTAAAAGATTCACTACCGCATTCTGCATCAGCAACCAAAGAGTATCGTACCGGTTCACCATCGTTTGAGCTTGCAAGCCACCATAGACGATACTGAGCATCTGAAACTTCCTCTATCTGACCGGATACAATCTGATCTGTATTTGATTGTAAGCAAATATTTCCCGCGACATCCAGCAAATCTTGAGGTAGATCGGTATAAACCGGCAAAGCATGAAACGGTTCACCATTCGAATCAACAGTAAACACCGTTTCAGAGCTCTGCTCACTATTACAGGCAACCATTAAACCAACCGCAAGTATTGCAAAGTATCTTTTAACATGAATCATATTTAAGGTAGGTTCGGGTTAACTTAATTTTTTGTTTTCAGTTTGCACTTTGGCAGGTAATTGAATAGTAACCGGGTCAAGCGATTCACTGGATTCAATTTCCAGTAGAAGTCTTTCAATTGTTTTTTGGCCAAGCTTATAGTTAGGTTGATCGATACAAATAAATGGATGTGATAAATAACGATTAAACAAACTCCCGCCAAAGGTTAAAATCGTTGTGGAAGAAGGATCAATTCCAAGTGAATCCATTTTGTTTAAAATTCCGAGGCCAACCGGATACGTCACAGCAAATATAGCATTTACATTGCCATAACTAATCAACAGTTTCTCAAATCCACTGGATCCATCTTTTTCACTGAATCCCCCCTCAATAATAGCATTTTCAGACATTTCAATATTGGCATCAGCGAGTGCTTGTTCATATCCCATCCGCCGTTCCAATCCGATTCTCGAGGTCTGGTAACCGGATAGGTGTGCAATTTCCTTGTATCCCAAATCAATAAGGTGATGAACGCCTTTTCTGGCACTTTCTTTATCCTCCACTTTAATATAACTGTACCCGACATCTGAAAAACCCCTGTCGAAAAACACCAGATGAATCCCCATATCCCGCACGGTATCGAATATTTTGGCATCCTGGGTTTGCTCGGTAACTGAAACGACCAACCCGTCAACACGCATGTTGATCATGGCATTGATGTGTTCTTGTTCCAGATCTTTATTTTCGTATGAAACACCTAAAAGAATCCTGTATCCTTTTTCCTCGGCGGTTTTGTAGATACCTTCTATCGTAGCAGCAAAAAATGTATGAGCAATTTTCGGTACGATTACACCAATTGTCTTGGTTTCTCTTGATGTCAGTGACCGGGCTTGCAAATTGGGATGATAACCCATTTTTTTTGCCATCGCTTTCACCTTTTTACGGGTACTCAGCGATATATCTTTATGATCTCTGAGAGCCTTAGATACACTGACTTTTGTTAGGTTCAGTTTCTTGGCAATATCCTCTAATCGAACATTTTTCATACGCTTGTTCTCGATGGTATATCCCGTACAATTCCCGGAATGCAGCTCAGGATATTAATAAATGGCCGGTTTGAATGAAAGTGAATTACAAGAGCCCACTACATGTTTGCGTGATATTTAAACTATCTGAATCGATTCTTGATCAATCAAATTCGAGGCTCCCATCCTGGCTCATAGTCGCGGCTCCACATACTCATCGCCTCGGAATCACCGATAATGCGCCCGTTATTAGTGTTCAGATTTATAGAACGGCCTATTTTTTGAGCAATATTTCCAAGATGAAGAGCATGAACACTTATTTGTCCTTCCCTGATAGGAGAATTTAATTCCTGACCCTCCCGAATTGCCATTGCGAAATTATGCACATGTTCATCGGTTAACCCGCCGCCACCTACAGTGTCGAGGGCATCCACTTCATCGTCACGCATCACACGTTTAATTTCCTCATTGTCAAGATCGTAGACAATATATCCGCTTCTGTCAATCATGATCGTGCCTTCCGTACCATGGATCGTCGTTCCGCGTCCTCTGTCCCAGAATTGGTACCCGTTACAACTGCGGCCTTCCCAGTTAATCGATTTACCATCAGCAAAATCAAATGTCACATTTTGTACGTCATAAAACTCCCAGTCATCCTCAAAATGAAACCTTCCGCCATTGGAGCTAATTCGTTTCGGATGGTCAACACCCAGCAACCACCGGGCGACGTCATATTCATGCGTACCGTTGTTTAGCAGTTCGCCTGTTCCCCATTTCCAGAACCAGTGCCAATTATAGTGAATCAGGTTGTCACGGTAGGCAGTACGCGTGGCGGGGCCCTGCCACAATTCATAATCAAGCCAATCTGGTACCTGGGCGATCTTACCATTACCGATCGGACCCCGGGCATTTGCATAGAACGCTTTGGCATAGTAAACATCACCGATCAAGCCATCTACAATATCCTGTTTGGCCTGAATCGATTCAGGTGAAGATCGCTGTTGATTTCCCATTTGAACAACCTTTCCGTATCGCTGTTGTGCCTGAACGATCAGTTCTCCTTCTCTCGGGTTATGGCTTCCCGGTTTTTCCACATAAACATGCTTGCCTGCTTTCATTGCCATAATCGCAGCGGGAGTATGCCAGTGGTCAGGAGCAGCTATAACCAGTGCATCAATGTCAGAATCTTCAAGAGCGTCTCTAAAGTCTGTGCCCACTTCCGGTTCTCGGCCTTGACGCTCCGCAACCTGGTCGGCAAGGTCGTTTAACGGACGATAATCTACATCAAAGATCGACTTGACTTCAGTGCCTTCAACATCAGCAAAGGTCCGGGCCAGTGCACCAGCCCGGCCTCTTCCACCCATCAATGCAATAACAACTTTTTCATTCGGGGCATTGGCTCCTCGTGCAAAAGTAAATGGCCCGGTTAATCCTAACGCAGCACCGGTTAAGGCAGACTTTTTAATAAAATTTCGACGATTCATTTTCGACATAGTAAGTAGGTTTTATTCAATAATTAATTCCAGAGAATCCCGTTTTGAACATCAAACGAGACGATCCGGTCGTTTGGCATGTGGCTTGAGACTTGTTAAATCTGCAATCTTAACCGGTAGTCCGGACCTGGCGCTTTTTCGGGCTGCAACTCCGGCCAATACCGACATGACCCCGTCCCGGGTGCCTGCATGCTGATGAAGCGGATCGGGCTGGTCCGGATCAGCAAATAGTTTATGCAAAAGTAATGGATCACCACCCCAATGACCACCATCTGAAAAATTCACTTTTACTTTTCTGGGTTCTTCACCCAAAGGCGTAAGAATCCACTCCTGATGATCACTTGAACTCGGCCAACCACCTTCACGTCCTTCAAGCCTGCCTTTCGTACCATTAAAAGCGATCCAGTAACCTGAGTGATCGGTATCGGAGGTAAGTGAATAGTTCAATAAAGCACCATTTGCATATTTCACAAGTGCTGAATGCTTATCATGTGAATCAATATTATGACGGAATACACAGTTGTCACGGATATAACCATCATAGTGTTCGTTCTCTGCATACATCTGCCGCAAGTGATCGTTCTCATTGATATTCCAATGATAGTCACAGTTATCGGCATGCGGGCAATTCCTGCAATTGACCGATCGAAATGGTCCGTTTGATCCAAATATTTCAAGTGCGTCCTGCGCATATACTTCCATTGGATCTGAATCCAGGAACCAGTTGATCATATCGAAGTGGTGGGTATTCTTGTGAACCCACAAGGTTCCACCCCGTTGACTTTCTCCATGCCATCGCTGCATATATCTCATTTGATGTGCATGACTGATATTCCAGTGAAAATCCACAGTACGGATATCTCCGATAGCACCATCCATGATAAGTTCTTTAACTTTTGCACGATGCGGTGGATACCTGTAGTTAAATGTTACAATTACTTCATTGTCATACTTTTTATCCGCATCAATGATCATCTGGCATTTTTCCTCATCAATGGTCAAAGGCTTTTCACAAACCACATCCACGCCATGCTCAAGCCCGGTAATGATACAGGAATGATGCTCCCAGTCCCATGTTGTAACTATAAGTCTGTCCGGATTTGTGTTTTCCAACATTTCATTCAAGTTGGTATATGTCGGACAGCCGGCACCAATATAACCATCTCCATATTCCAGTCTGCCAGGATTCGTATCGCAAATACCAACTATCTCGAGATGATCACCGTAATTTTCAACGAGATGGCGGCCAAACATGGAAACACCCCGAACCCCCAAACCAACAAGAGCAACTCTCATCTTTTCTTCACGATTATTTTTTTTCGATTTACCCGAAACGTTTTTCCCCACCGGCCCCGCAATCAGCGACCCACCAAGTGCCGCACCTGTTGTTTGTAAAAATTTCTTCCTGGAAAACTTGCTTTCAGACATAATTGTACAATGATTTAAACTTGGATTTTTCTATTAAAACCACTCTTTCATCCCTGGGCCAATTAGACATCTGATTTAAGTAACCGGTAACTTAACTGCTTATAATGTATTGGATTAAATGCTAAAAGACAATTTTCATTGATTAATATTTAATGAAAGAAAATGATATGACTTTTCGAAATTTTCATACCGAACAGGTTGACAGGTTTTTATAATCAACGTAAGCTTTCATTTATCTTGCAGTATTAAATTTGATTAACCATGAATTGATCGATCTAAATATTCCAATGAATCAGCTGTTCATGTATTTACTGCTTTCTGACCGTCACTCCCACCGGATAGGCATAATCCTGCCACATCTGGTCGATCAATTCTGCATCCGGCTCCCCGTCGTAGGTGATATACCGGTAATGAACCACGTAGGGTGAGCCCGGCTCGATTATCATATCTCCCAACTGCGTAAAAAAAAAAAAAAAAAACGGTTCATTGGGATGAATGCGTACGGTTTGAGGGTGACGGTAATTGCCCGGATGTCCCAGGATCGCAATGCCGGCAAGCTCACCGTCACTGTGCCCGCCAATGTGTGTCCAGCGAACCCGTGTACCATGACCATCCCGGCCCAACCCTTCCGAAGTCAGAAAGGTGGCGTTGTCGGGATCATCCCAATCGACATGACCCCGGAAGCCTACTCCTCCATAGCGGTACTCCGGCAGAAATAACGGTTGAGCTGTATTGGCCGTTTGTGTGACTTTCAGGTCAAACAGGCGAAAATTTCCACCGCCCACCGAGGGATATACACGTATTTGCCATTCTTCATTCAGTGCAATCACGGGAACAGAAGCCGACAGATCTACAAAATGATGCCTGGCTGTTAACCCCGCGTGAACCGGTCCTTCCCATGCATGTTCAAGGGAATCAGCCTGATCTACCCGGCCGGTATTGGCATGTACATTCCAGAAATCCGGGGTCCTCCCCTGGAACTGCGTATTCGTCCAGGCTGACCATATCCCGGAATGATGCGGATGCTGATCCGGATTCAGATGGTTAGTCAATACAACCCCCCCGGGTGATGTGACCGGATGGATATACCCACCGCGGCGATACCGTTCGTCAAGTTCTTCAGGCGGAGAATTATAGCCGTGATAATAACCCAGTACATCCTGTCCGTCTGCCTGAAAGGTAGTCAGGTCAGAACCGATTGATATTGAGACCCCGCCGGATAGAGTTACCGGTTCAGGATTTAACTGATACGTACGGGATTCACCGGCCGAAAGCTGATCCAGAATAAACCATCCGCGGTGATCCTCATCGACCTGAACATCCACTAACTGTCCCGCTTCACTTTCCATTCTGTAGATCCCCGGGGCAGTAACTTCCGGTAAATAAAATGAGACGATCGACTCCGACCTATCGAGATCACCAGCCGATACGGTCAAGGAATATGACTGAGCATAAAGCTTGCTGTTGGCCAGTATCAGAAAGAAAATCAAAATTACTGACATAAAAGTTGATTCTTTGGATAGTAGTTTCATCAGAAATGAGTTTAAATGTTACGGAGATAGAAGGTGTGCTGCCGGGCTGACTTCAATGCCCATTATGGCAGCAAATAAAAAATAAGTTAATATGGATATCAACACGGCAAAAAACACATTCAGAAGTAAACCGGCCTTGGCCATTTCCGGTATGGTCATGACACCACTTCCATAAACGATCGCATTCGGTGGTGTTGCCACTGGCAGCATAAACGCACAGCTTGCCACCATCGCAACGGGAATAGCCAGCAGCAGCGGATCATAACCGATGGCAATGGCTACAGAACCGATTACCGGCAGGAATGCGGCGGCCGTCGCCGAATTACTGGCCAGCTCGGTAAACATGATGATCACCATAGCAATAATCAAGATAATTAAAATAATATACCAACCCGCCAAAATCCCGAAATAGCCGCCAACCCACTCGGCCAGACCGGTCCGCTGAATTGAACCGGCCAGAGAGAGGCCGCCACCAAACAGTATCAACACCCCCCAGGGTA
>SLOU01000186.1 GCA_007132385.1 Balneolaceae bacterium
AATGTAATTTATTTTTTAATTAAGAAAGATATCACATTTAGGCTGAGAAAACACACATATAAAGCAAGAAATTTTTATAAACCGGGAGGGGAGAGAGTTTTGGCGGAAATTCGTATGGAATATTTGTATATTTCAGACTTATTTAGAAATTGAACTATCCAATCAAAGAGTATAAACCATTTGAAATTTAATGACTTACAATTGTCGGATGCTTTAAAGTCCGGCCTCAAAGATGTAAACTTTATAGAGCCTACGCCAATCCAGGAAAAATCCATACCAGCGGTTCTTGAGGGGAAAGATTTAATTGGAACTGCTCAGACCGGAACCGGCAAAACCGGGGCATTTGTTATACCGATACTGGAACAAATTCAACGTTCAAAATCCAAAGGAACCAAAGCGGTAATAATTACTCCGACCCGGGAACTTGCGCAGCAGATTGACCAGGAGATCTTTGCAATTGGCTATCATACTGGAGTTACTTCGGCAACCGTCATTGGCGGGAGTGATTTTTCGGTTCAGGCAAAAGCGCTGAATGCAGGAGTGGATGTAATCGTAGCCACTCCCGGTCGATTGATTGACCAGAATAAAATTGTTAATATCGATTTTTCCGGTGTAGAGTGCCTGGTTCTGGATGAAGCTGACCGGATGCTGGATATGGGATTCTTGCCCGACATGAAAAAAATTATCAGTTGGATGCCGGAAAAGCGTCAGACGCTTTTATTTTCTGCGACCATGCCTAAAGAGATTAAACAATTGGCGGGTTCGATCATGAAGAACCCGGTTATGGTGGAAATAGAGCGATCCAAACCTTCCCAGTCTGTTGAACAGCGTGCTTATCTGCTCAAAAGCAACCAGAAGGTTGCTCTGGTAAAACAGATTTTTGATACAATAAAATGGGAATCCTGTATTATTTTTACCTCAACGAAAAAAGGCACGGATGAGTTGCAACGGCTTCTGAAGAAAGAGGGAATCAAGGCAGCAAGTATCCATGGGGATCGCAGCCAGGATGAGAGGAATAAAGCTCTGTCTGCTTTTAAAAACCGACAAATACCGGTTATTGTGGCAACCAATGTGCTGGCTCGCGGAATTGATATCAAGGATGTTTCCATGATTATCAATTATGATGTACCGAGAAGCTCGGATGACTACATTCACCGTATCGGCAGAACCGGCAGGTATGACAAGACAGGAATTGCTGTGACTTTTGTTACCCGCCGGGACAACAAGGCGTTCCGTGATATCGATCAGATCAAGGGCAATCAGATTAAAAAAATCCGACTGCCCGAATCATTTGATGAGAAGACCTACTTTTACTGGGATAAGGAGGATCAGGATAAAGCTGAGTCCCAGCAAAAGCAAAATAAGGACCACCAGAAAAGCCGGAAACAGGAAAAACAACCTAAAAGTGATTCTGCATCCGATGCCGGCGATTCAACAAAAAAAGCCAAGACCTCCAACGAGCAGCCTGAGAAAAAAGGACGGCTATCCGGTAAAAAGTCATCATCTAAAAAAAAATCAGGCAAGAGAGACTCTTCACAGAGTACCAGAAAATCCCCGAAAGGAAGATCCGGGAAGAAGGAGTCAATAGATTCCGAAAAAACTTCAAAAACGGAAAAATCCCGCAGTAATACCGCATCCTCTAAAGAATCAAAAGAAAGAACCGAAAAAACAAAGTCGGATAAAGGAACTCATACTACTTCCATTACACATCGGAGTGGGCCAATAGATCACAAAGATGATAGCCGCAAGGAAGAAGTGGAAGAGAGTGTGATCACACCTTCAAGAATCGACAAAGCAACGGAAAGAACACAATATACAAGGAAACCTTCCAAGGGGATATGGGGAATAATCAAAAGCATTATTCCTAAAATCAAAAGAAATTGACAAGGGATGCAGCGAATCAAATCTCTGTTGATATGGTGTACCCTGGCAGTGCTGGTGCTCGCCTGGCTGCCTCTATTGGCTGTCGTACGGTTATTTGAACGTGACAAATCACGTTACAGAACCGGTTATCTTTTCCGCAGGCTGGGTGCAGCCATGTCGAAAGTGAACCCGTTCTGGAAAGTAACTATTCAGGGAGCTGAAGACATTGACGATCGTGAACCCTATGTTATGGTCAGTAACCATCAGTCCAATGCAGATATACCGGTTATTTCAAATCTTCCCTGGGAGATGAAATGGATAGCCAAACGGGAACTGTTTCAGATACCTATTGTTGGATGGATGATGTATCTGGCCGGTGATATATCGGTTGACCGGGGCACCTCAAAAGCGAAGATTTCCACATTCAGAAAGTCGATATTTTATCTTCGAAACCGCGTCTCGGTAATTTTTTTTCCGGAAGGTACCCGGTCCAGGGATGGACGTGTGAATCGATTTTCCAATGGGGCTTTTGAACTGGCAATTCGCGAACAGATTCCGGTACTGCCTATGGTTATTGACGGTACGGAAGGGTGTCTTCCCAAAAACAGTTGGGTATTTAAATCGAATGTTCATGCTCAACTGAAAGTTCTTGAACCAATTCCTACTACCGGCCTCACCAGTGAGGATGTGGAGGATCTGGCTAATGTGACACGTGAGAAGATTATCCAGGAGCTGATGGATATTCGGCAGTGTACCCGGTCAGAGGCTGATGGAATGTCACCTCAGAAATACTAAACGTTCGGATCTTCGGGATCTTCGGGTTCAGGCTCTCTCTTTTCCACAATAAATTGCCGGCTGCCGAACGCCGCAGCGAGCGATAAAACGGTACTTGTGATCACAATCCACTGAGGTTCGGATGGCATCAAAAGTAATGGAGAAATGCGCCAAAGGCTCAATACGACCAGATAAAGAATAAATGGTACCCATTTTTTACCAGAAAGGGTGATAACCATCATCGCACCGAAAAAAGCGGCAAACAGATCGATCAGACCAACCAGATATGGCCAAAATTCCGGGTAAATCGTGTAGCTGAAGGGTGAAAAATCGGATCCGATATATACCGTTAAGATAACCCTGGACAGAGTATCAATAAAAATCACGCAAAAGAGTCCAACGGAGACTGATTTCAGCTTTTTTTTCATTCCGGTTTTTAATTATGGGTGGTTTGTTCATCGAAAAGTAACAGAAACGAATAAGAATTAGCAAATGAAGCCGGATTGCAACTGAATCAGAGTTGATATCATCTGCTTTTTTATTTCATCTTTAGCCCATCATCTGTATTATCCCGCTCCGAATTTTCAGGATAAAATGGTAAACCTGAAAGGAAAGGGAGGATTCATCAGAAATTTAACGCAGTTAATTTTATTCATATGCAAGAAAACGATTATTTAGACCCCAAAGGTGAGATTACATTAAGTGGAAAACAGTTGATGGAATCACCTGAAGTGGAAAAAATTGCCGGGAAAGTCATTGAAAAATTTAATCTTGATTTTGGGCCGGCACAGATCGGGTATTTTCTGATATATCCGAACATTTCCAAACAGCGTGCTGCCAAGTGCATGAAGGCCACAAGGGAGGTAAAGTATTATTCCGGAAATGACTATCTGATTGAGGTCTCCGGCGAATTATGGGACATGCTGGATGATGATACCAAAGAGATGTTGATTTACCATGAGTTGCTCCATATTGATCCGGTATTCAAGGCTAAAAACCAGGAATGGAAAATGAACATTAAAAAGCCGGATTTCAGGGATTATTATACGATTAATGACAAATTTGGCAATGAATGGTACAAAACAATTCAGGCAACCGTATCATCCCTATACGACCTTGACCCGAGACAGGAAAGCAAAGTATCGACATAGCCGAATAGTGTTATAACAGTATATCTGCGGGTTTCTCAGGCCGGGCGTTTGCTTCGGATGTTATAACCATGAAAATCGAGGTTTCCGAGTTGCCAGGTAAGCCGCTTAAGCAGTGATCCGGGCCGGGGAAAACGGATCATGGCGTGGGAGTGACGCTCAAGGGTTTTATCCACGTTATCCTCATCCGCTACATCAATAAAGATTATTTTTTCAATATTCCTTATTTTTCGAAGAAGGTAGCGTCCCTGGGGTGTGGCATATCGGGTCTTGGAAAAAGTATAACCGGCATATTCACCACAGAGGCGATCGCCATTGGAGAGAAACAGAATTTTTTCATCCTCTGAAAGATCATTTAAAAAGGCGTCAATATTTTTTTCGGTTTCTTTTTCATTCATGGTAATAATGTCAATCAAATCTACATGAATGATTTCTTCATCGATTTTTTTGGCCAGATCCAGGATAAACTTTTTTTTCCCCTTCCTGTAAGGCCCGGTCAGAAGTACCATAAAAATAGATCCAACCAGGTTTACCTGTTTCAGTTCAGAAATAAAAGAAGCCACATTGGGATCATCAAATCCAAATCTTTTCATGACGTTGGCAGCAGTAATTTTGGGTTTAAACCTGAAGTCGTATTCATTGAAATTGTTTATATGCCTTATGCAGTTGAACTTAACCGTGCGGGGTATATATAACAAGTGGAAAAGGGGAAATATTCAATGTTTACACTTCAGAAAAGAATCCCCGTATTTCTCAGTGATCTAAGAGAAATACGGGGGAGGGGAGAAGTAACGATGGGTATATTGGATAAAAAGGATTAGTCTGAGAATGTTCGTTGAGCGGTAAAGCCTTCGGGAGTTGATACACGTACAGTAATATCATATTCCTGGGCATCAATGTTATCATCATCATTGTCCCTGACGGCAAAATTGAATTCGGTCACCCCGCCGCCGGCATAAAGTGCATTCGGTATTTGAAATTCGGTATCTCCGCTTAAAGTCAAGATTTCCGATTCAAGTTCGACGGTAACAGAAGTACCTGCCGGGAGAGGATTTTGATTTTCATCGGTAAGAGTCAGGGTATAGGTTCTGCCGCCACCAGCCGGTATGTTAAATTCATCCGGAGTGATATTGATATTGGAAGCCGACGGGGATCCTGAAAAAAGTACCGGAATCGATACCTCTATAAGGTTGTCGTTCTCATCATAGGTTTGAGCAGTTATTTCAGCATAACCGTTAGCCGGCCGGGGATTTCCTGATATCAAATTCACACTGGTGCGTCCGTCAATATCTGTGGTACCTGAACCCTGGATTACTCCACCTGAGGTTTTAAAATAGACAGGAGTGCCCGGTTTTACGGGATTGCTGAATTTATCACCTACAACAACCGAAACTCTGTTTTCTATCCCATCGATGTTTAATCCTTCAAAATTTCGGGTTTGGAGTGAAATACTGAAATGATTCTGTTCGGGATAACCGCCATGAATCGCCACGGCAATCGGTTTAGATCGAATGGTAAGTCCGATATCATCACGTTCGATCCTCGCTTCCACCTTAACCACTCCTGCCGTATAACCGCTAACAAGATTTGCTTTAACCATCCCATTTTCATCGGTTTGAGCCGTATTTGGGGTAATCGCCTCTCCGCCGTCCGGGCCAGAAACAATTTCTAAATAGACCGTTTGGGATCGGCCGGCAGTCAGGCTTCTACCGGTAGAATCCTGGGCAACAAAACTGATTTCACTGTGAACTTCACCACCGGTTTCCTGGATATTGATAGCATCACGGCTGATTTGGGCCAGGATAATCGCCGCAGCACCTCCCGATTCATCACTTTCATTTCCGTTATCATTATTATTGCCGCCGTTATTATTGTTGTCATCATTGCCGTTGGTGACCTCCTGCAGCGTCACGGTTCCTGCATCGATTTCAGAGCCGGAACTCACACTGAGCTGGCGGTACTGTGTGGTGAAATCCGGCTTACTCACTTGCAGTGTGACGTCAACATCAGTATCAATGGCCAGGTCATTAATCACAAACAGGCCATCCGCATCTGTAACCGTACTTTGTTGGATGAACTGAGGTTGCGTGATTTGTACAATCGCTTCATTGACGGGTTGGCCAGTGTTGCTGTGAACCACGGTACCGCTGATAGAAGTTGATCTCTGGGACTCTGATTCGTCAAAAAAGGCACAGGAAGAAAGTAACAGTAAACAAACTCCGGTAAAAAGGGCGTAAAAACTTCCGTTAAAAGACATGTTCAAACAATTAGGATTCTCTGTTTTCAAGTAAAAAAGGACTGTAGATGATATATTCCTTTTATAGTTTGAAAGAGTGCCGCTTCTGCACTTTGTTACAGCCTGTTATCAGGTTTACATGCACACTTCGGTATCTGTTTTATATAAGCCAAACAGTGCTTATATTTTCCCTCTGAATTTCTGAGGTTCATGCTTGTTTAATGAACTGTTCAAAGAAAAGGTTGAAAGCTGATTCTGAGGTCAGGAATAAACAGAAGTATCATTATGCCCGGGTGGCGGAATTGGTAGACGCGTCGGATTCAAAATCCGATGGTAGCGATATCGTAGGGGTTCGAGTCCCCTCCCGGGTACTAAATAAAACTTTTTTTTGTTAGTAGTTGCCATTCAATTGATTAGACTTTTATTCAACGATTTTGCCTTCCAGTTTAATCCCTATGAAAATTTAGAGAATAACCATGAAGCCTGAATGATTCCGGAAGGAAATTGGCACTCAGGTCTCACAGTTTAAAATAAATTATTGAATTTGGGAGTAGGGAGCTGCATCCAAGAATACACGGTCCACATTTCCCACCAGGGGTCCAGCTGCATGTGATTCTTCATATACTTGCTGCCATTCCGGATCGGATACAAAAGAGTCCCAGTTACTTTCCACATCTTCCGGGCTCTCGTGAGATATTATAATGACCAAAGTATTCTCTGAAAGAGCCTCATCCCGGGGCACCCAATATCCGACACTCAGCATCCCGTGTTTTTCAAATAAACGGATGGTATGATCTTTGAAGCGTTTATGCAGATCGTCGAGCTTTCCATCATACGTCGTGTAGGTCCTCATCTCAAAAACTTTTTGATTATTGTCCTGTTGAGATTCTTCAACAGACCCAGAAAACATATATCCGCTAATGAGCAAGCTTGCAGTGAGAAGGAATGAAAAAAAAGTTACGACGGAATATTTCATAGATAAAAATTTATTAAACGTTTACGTTCTAATGCCCTGCCAGAGTAATGATTAAGCAGGAAAGATGAAATTCATTTTTTAGAGATGATATGCTCACTTTTCTCATTAATTATATATAGCTGCATTTAACATGCCTGATTTCACACAATTTATCCTGTTAGAAAAAAAATTTGAAACAGTTGTAACAATCCCATCTCAAACGAATCATTAGGTTGTATTGAGAAGCTTCACAAGAGATTGGGGAGCCTTATACATTCAAATAGATCTATTTAATCAAGATCTACAGATTTACATTTTTCTATTATTTATAACTAAACAAATACAATACGGAGTAAACAATGGGTCAACAACAACTCTTACTCGTAATACTCGTAACGATCATTGTGGGTATCGCAACGGTCGTGGCTATTAACACGTTTGGCGCCGCTGCTGATTCAGCGAACCTGGATGCAGTTCGTCAGGATATGGCGCAAATTGCTGCCGCATCTCAAGCCTACTACATGAAACCTACTATGTTGGGTGGAGGTGGACGTTCGTTTGATGGTATAACTTTCAACGATTTCGCATTTGCAGCCAGTGGTATCTCAACCGATGGCGCAACAGCACAAAATGAAAACGGCAGATATGTAATATCTGATGATGATGCTACTGATTTCACGCTTACCGCACATCCGGCAAGTGATGATGCATATCAGCCAGGCACAATCAATGATGGAGTATTAAATGGCGGTACTGCAGCCAGTGAAACACTTACAGCCACAATCGAACCAAATGATATGATTTGGGGATCTTAATTCATTAAGATCGTATATAAATTAAAACCTCTCAGTTACAACTGAGAGGTTTTTTTATATATTCAGCATTATGCTTTACAAAATTTCACTATTCTTCATATCACTGTATCTGATAATAGCTCCCTTTATTTTATTGCCCGAAATTGGTTATTACGACTCCAAACGGGTTCTACAGTTGATATTATTCACACTTCTGG